>CAYMWC010000121.1:0-17019 GCA_964393695.1 uncultured Pleurocapsa sp. | reverse complement strand
GGATGAAGGATGAAGGATGAAGGATGAAGGATGAAGGATGAAGGATGAAGGATGAGGCAGTAGAGAAGGCAAAGGAATTAATGACTAATTGCATCATTGTTTAACCTATTATCTACTTTATTGTCCATTATCTAAAATTCAATTCCTGGTTGAGCTTTAATTCCTTGTTCGCGGAATGGATGTTTAATCAAAGACATTTCTGTCACTAGATCGGCGATCGCAATTAATTCTTTCGGTGCGCCTCTACCTGTCAAGATGACGTGGGAGTCGTCAGGTTTTTGTGCTAAACCTTGAATGACGGTATCAACATCTAAATATCCTAGCTTCAGGGCAACATTAACTTCATCCAGCAATACTAGTCTATATTCAGGATTGAGAATATATTCTAACCCTTGCTCCCACGCAGCAGTTGCTTTGGCTATATCCCGTTCTCGATCTTGGGTTTCCCAGGTAAAACCTTCTCCCATCGCGTGAAACTTTAACTGTTCCTGCCATTTTTCCAGTACCGCTTTTTCCGCAGGCTCCCAAGCTCCCTTAATAAACTGCACGATCGCGACTTGATAACCATGTCCTAGCGATCGCATTACCATTCCCAAGGCTGCCGTAGTCTTACCCTTTCCATTCCCCGTATTTACAATAATTAGACCTTTTTCGGCACTTTTCTCAGCTAAACGCTTATCCTGTACCTCCTTCCGACGCTGCATTTTTTGTTTATACTGCTCATTACTAATTACTGCTTCATTCATAATTACTGATGACTGATGACTGATGACTGTTCACTGATGACTGATGACTGATGACTGATGACTGTTCACTGATGACTGTTCACTGATGACTGTTCACTGATGATAGGCTCGAATCATTGCCTGAGTGCCTTGTTCTTTGCCTTGTCCATGATCCATTGCTTCTACTATTTTAAATAAGCGATCGGCAAGCTCTGTACCAGGGAGATTATCCCCCGAAGTTTGATTGATTTCTTGAACTAACCGTAAATCTTTAACAATGTGCTTAATGGCAAAACCTGGATCGTAATCATTGTTGATAATTTTTGTCCCTAAATTAGACAATGCCCAAGAACCTGCTGCTCCAGTACCACAAACTTCGACAATTAAATTAGGATCGATACCCTGTTGTTTGGCTAGTTGCATTGCTTCGCACAAACCCACCATATACAGAGAACAAAGAACTTGGTTGCACATTTTTACCCCTTGTCCGCTACCAATTTCACCACAGAGGGTAATATTTTTCCCCATCGCCTCCAACAGAGGTTTACACTCGGCAAAGTCGGTTTCGTTCCCTCCTACCATAATGGTTAATGTGCCATTTTTTGCCCCAATATCGCCTCCAGATACGGGAGCATCCATAAATCTTAATTGTTGCTGTTGTAATGCTTGTCCAATTTTCTTAGCTGCCTCACTACCGATGGTACTCATATCCACCACTAAAGTACCTGGTTGAGCGTATTTAACTACTCCTGCTTGTCCTAACAAAACTTCTTCCACATCAGGAACATCACCCACACAGCTAAAAACTAGCTCGGCATCACTTACTGCTGCTGGAATTGAATCAACAATAGTTGCTCCCCCTGTGGCTGCTATAGTTACTCCAGGTTTATCACTGGTTCGATTCCAAGCTTTTACTTGATAGCCATGACGCGCTAAATTAGCTGCCATTGCACCACCCATTAAGCCCAATCCTAAAAAAGCTACTTGTTTGGTCATTTGCTCTACAGTTTTGATCGTCTACAAACTTACTATAAACCGCGTCTATTTTGAAATCAGAACTAGTGAATAAATAATCACTTCTATATAGGGCGCAAGCCTTGCGCCCCTACATCTGATACTAAATCCGATTGACGGGGTTATTTATTTAGGCTGACTGGGGGGCTAGGAGGATATGGGACTGGCAGATTAATAAACACTTATGACTTAATTTTTTAAGTAACCTATACGAAACGGATTTAGTATGACCTCTAACTTTTGTTTAAGCTAACGGTGAGTCGAGAGTATAGATCGTTTGATTATATCTGGCTAATTCTGCGCTATCGTCGCCATAGACTCCAGTAATTTGCTGTTGACAACAAGCGATCGCAAATTCGTTAAATTCTTCTGTTTCTACCCCGTACATCTTACGAAAGTTCTCAGGTTGCACACGACAAAAATTAGGACGCTGAGGATAGATCTGACATTTTCTGGTGTCGCGATCGTAATTAATACACCAGCCGTCCTCTGCTAACATACTCATATATAGCTCTAATTCCTGACTAGATAAATACTCAGCTAAATCTGGTCGATCTTCAGGAGTCAGATTACAGCAAGCACCACAATTTTTAACACATTGCCATTGAGCAAGTGGCGACTGATGATTGTTCAATTTTGATTTTTTCACTGTATTAATTATTTAATTATTAATTGTCTCGCCTAAATCCTGTTCCTAAGTTATGTATCAGGATTTGAAAATATCTCCCCATCCCCCAGTCTCCTTGTCCCTCAGCACCCTCGTCAACCTTTATAAGTACACTATCACTCTATCAATCGGATTTAGGATTATGTCCTAAGCTAAAAGCGTACTGCAATATTTGTTTGCACTCAAACCATTTTCCATAAAAATAGCTGCCCCGAATCAGATCAGAAGCAGCTATGAAAGAAAATATAACACTATGATGTTCAACCTTGTTAAGCTCTAAATCAAGGTGTATTCAATATGAGTATCATTGGAGCTAATAATTTCTACAGTTCCCCAGGATTCTAAATCTTTAAGATAATTTAAGTTTTGTTTGTTATTTTGGATTTTCCCTAGCAATCTATTCTTAGTTTTTTTAGCGTTGATTCTAAGAGTGTAAAAGTTCATAATTTTTTACTTTTCAGACCAATTATTCTTTATTTACCAATTTGTCATCAGTATAAATACTAATAGTAAAGTACTGGAAAAGTCTAATTTTCTTAATTAATGTTACTAAGAATTACTGGCTTTTAAGCTTGGAAGTTTCAGTCTTTTTATTTCTCAATTCTACTTATAGCAAGCACTTGGTCATGAGGGAAAGAAATCAAACTAACTCAAATTAGCAATATTTATCAGTAAATTTAACTAAAATTCAATTTAATCAGTAATTTTACTGAGGGTAAAAATCACTGAATTTAAAAGTAAATGCTGCTTGTTTAAAGTCAATTTAATTAATATTACATTTTGAGTTACAAAATATCAGTTTAAATTCCTGTCAGTACCAGTTTGCCGATCGCTTTGCCTGATTCTAGTTTGCTATGGGCGATCGCTAAATTAGCTGCATTTAAAATTCCTAAATTTTCCTTGAAAGTGGTTTTAATAATTCCTCTCTCAACTAACTGAGATACTTGATTCAATAGTTTTCCTTGAGAGGCGATATCTGGAGTATTGTACTGGGATTTGGTAAACATAAATTCCCAGGCAAAGATCACGCTTTTACTTTTGAGTAAATTGAGATCTAAGGGTGACTGATTTCCGACTATCGAACAGATTTTACCTTGAGGTTTAATTACCTCTGCCATGTTCTGCCAATGCTGATCAGTATCATTAAGACAAAGTATATAATCCACAGAATCAATACCAATCTTAGCTAAACCACTAAGTAATTGTTCGTGATGATTGATACAGTGATCTGCTCCCAATTGTCTGCACCACCTAATTGTTTCCCCTCTAGAAGCGGTAGCAATTACTTCTAATCCTGCTATTTGTTTCGCCAACTGAATTGCAATTGAACCTACTCCCCCTGCACCGTTAATAATCAGCAGTTTACTTTGGAGATTGCCATCTGTTTTCGCTGTTGCAATTCCCAGTCTTTCAAACAACGCTTCCCAAGCAGTAATAGTAGTTAACGGTAAGGCTGCTGCTTCTTCAAAAGAGAGGTTTTTGGGTTTTATGCCGACAATTCGTTCATCAACTAATTGATATTCACTATTGCAGCCAGGACGCATAATACTACCTGCATAATAAACTTCGTCCCCAACTTGAAATAAAGAAGTCTGATCTCCTACCTCCGCGACAATTCCCGCAGCATCCCAACCGAGAATTTTGGGAGTAACTAGCTTGTCTTTAATTGCCGATCTAACTTTACAATCAACGGGATTGACAGCAACAGCCTTAACTTGCACTAGTAAATCTTGTCCCTTTGCTTGGGGTTTATCTGTGTCTATCACTTCAAAACAATGGGGATGATCTATAGCTAAATGTTGGTAAACAGCGATCGCTTTCATGAATATTATTCCTAACTTGAACTTGTTAATCTATTTGTACGTCATTACTTATGTATCTAATTGTTAATTGTCGTTCTTTAGTTTAAAGCAGTTGGGAATTCTGAGGATACAGCCAAATAAATTTATCTATTAAAAATTTTAATAATGAGTAAAGCTTTAGTAGTTGATGATAGTTTAATGATGCGAGAAGTTTTTGCTAGTTATTTACAGAATGCTGGATTTAGTACTGTTAAAAAAGTCTCAAGTGTAGAAGAAGCTCAACAAACCCTCGAAAGCTATCAACCCAATTTAATCATTTTAGATGTGGTGATGCATGGTAAAAGTGGTTTTGAATTTTGTCATCAGTTAAAAAAGAGCCGAGTAACCTGTTCAATACCAGTAATTATTTGTTCTACTAAAACAACGCCAGCAGATTTTATCTTAGGAGATATTATCGGCGCGGATGCTTATTTACCGAAAACCGTACCGCAAGCAGAGTTTATAAACAAAGCACAGCAATTAATTAAAAATCCTACTCACTGTAAGCTAATATGACTAATATCAAGCTAATAGCTTCAAACTAATTGACAAACAACGTAGTGTCTTAACTTGTCACAGTTGGACATTAGCTGTTTAAAACAGTCAATTTTTCTAGTTTTTCTTGTTCATCTGTAGTTAAATCAGTTGTTTGACCAAGTATTTCTTTGTACATTTTGATATATTCTAGAGATGATTTTAGCCAACTAAAATTCTGCTTCATGGCTCTTTGTTGTAATTCTTGCCATTTATCTTTGTATATAAAACCTTCAGAAGCTCTAACCATACAAGTAAATAAATCTAAAGGCTCATAACGATCAAAACAATAACCTGTCCCTGCTTTATTCATAGGATCGTGATGGGTTACAGTGTCCACTAATCCCCCAGTCCGTCTCACAATGGGAATGCAACCATAACGCATTGCTAACATTTGACTAATACCACAGGGTTCAAATTTAGAGGGCATTAAAAATACATCACAACCGCCATAAATTCGACGTGCTAGAGCATCGTTATAGAGTAATTGTACTGACATTCTACCAGGAAAACGAGTTGCTACTTGCCATAGTTGCGATTCCAGTTGGCGATCGCCTGTACCCAAAACTACTAACTGAGAGTGGCTGTATGCCATAAAGCGATCAAGTATTTGCAGTAACAAGCTAATTCCTTTCTGATCAACTAATCGCGAGACAACTCCCATTAAAAAGACATTCTCGTCTACACTCAAACCTAACTCTTGCTGTAGTACTGCTTTATTAACAGAACGTTTGGCTAAACTATCTTGAGTAAAAGTTTGCTTGAGAGCTCGATCATTAGCAGGATTATAACTTTCTGTATCAATACCGTTGAGAATTCCTCTGGTTTTACCACTAATAAATGACAGTAACCCCTCTAGTTTTTCACCATATTCAACAGTTTGAATTTGTTTAGCATAAGTAGGAGAAACAGTATTTACCCGATCAGCAAATTGTACCGCAGCAGCCATCACGTTATGCCCCTGCATATACCAAGGACACCAAGTAATTTGATCTAAATACCATCGCCAAGGGCCTTGATAGGCTAAATTGTGAATTGTAAACACACTGGAAATATCAGGAGACTGATTCATCCATACAGGTATCATGCCCGTATGCCAATCATGACAGTGGACTATTTCTGGTTTCCAATAATTCCAGCAAAACTCTGCTGCACCGTTACTAAAAAAGGTAAACCGCCACGCCTCATCTTCTCCAGCATAAATCCGTTGGGGATCGAAAGCAGGATGACCAAATAAATAAAGCGGAACATCACTATCTGGAAGAACAGTTTGATAGACAGCAAAATCATTAAACATGGCATATCCCCACCAAACAGGATCGGCAGGAATATTTAGCTTGTTTTGTAAAAAGCCATAGTAGGGCATAAAAATGCGGACATCATGACCTAGTTTTCTCAATACTTTGGGTAATGCACCCACGACATCTCCCAGTCCTCCTACTTTGGCAATAGGAGCTACTTCTGCTGCTACAAATAAAATCCGCATTTACTATAATTGCTTATTTTGAGTTTGGCTTTCTGTGTGATTATAGTCGGGAGAAGGGTACAGGCGATAGAGGATTGCACAAAAAATATTGCTGTACTGTATAGTGAAAATAATAGCCAAAGTCGCAGAAAAAAGTAAGACAAATAAACGAACAAGCTTGATAAAAATTATTCCCTTAGCTCACTTCAGCTAAGGCACTACTAATAGTAAAAGCATCTGCCCCTGATAAACAAGCGTGTTTAGTAATGTAGCGTTTCCAGGCTTTTGTGCCTGGTTGTTCGGCAAATAACTGTAGCATATGACGGCTAATGGAGTTAAGTTTTACACCTCTGTTAACCCAGTAGTCGATATAAGGCAGCATCGCTTCGACAATTTCATGGCGTGTTGACGGAATGACATCTTGACCATAAATATCTCGATCTACAGTAGCGAAAAGATAAGGGCGATCATAAGCAGCACGCCCAATCATGACTGCATCTACCTCTTGCAGATGCGTTTTTGTTTGTGGCAGGGTGGTAATACCACCATTAATTTCAATAAACAGGTGAGAAAAATCTTGTTTGAGATGATAGACATCTTGATAACGTAATGGCGGGACATTACGGTTTTCTTTGGGACTTAACCCTTGTAACCAAGCTTTACGCGCGTGAACAGTAAAGTTAGTACAACCAGCTTCAGAAACAATACGCACAAAGTTAGCCATATCTTCATAGCGATCGCACTCGTCAACGCCAATACGATGTTTAACTGTCACGGGAATATTAACTACCTTCTGCATTGCTGCTACCGCCTTCGCCACTAATTCTGGTTGTGTCATCAAGCAAGCACCAAAGTTACCATTTTGAACTCTAGGACTGGGACAGCCAATATTTAAATTAAGGGCATCATATCCCCAATCTGCACCAATTTTGGCACATTCAGCTAGTTGTTGCGGATTATCTCCTCCTAGTTGCAGAACTAAAGGTTTTTCTTCAGGCGAAAAATCTAACAGCTTAGAGCGATCGCCGTTGATAATTGCCTGAGTAGTAATCATTTCTGTATATAGCAACGTCTGACGGCTGATTTGGCGCATGAAATAACGATAATGGCGATCTGTTCGATCCATCATCGGCGCAATACTTAGAGGACGATTAAGATTATCGCAGTACGTTAATTGGTTAGGATAAAAAATCATAGGACACTCAAGTAGCAAGTAGCAAGTAGCAAGTAGCAAAAAAGAGAAAAATTCTGACCTCTGACTTCGTTCTTATAGGTTGAATGTTATATCTCAACAGGATTTAGTAGTTAGATAAACCCCAATCAGTGACTAGTATTGTAAACTAGATTCTACTCACGGTTGAGAGGGGAATAATGGAGATAGAATATCCAGAAGATTTAAAATATCTAGATAGTCACGAATACGTTCGTTTTGATGGTGAAATTGCTACTATTGGTGTCAGTGCTTTTGCACTCGATCAGTTAGGAGATGTCGTATTTTTAGAACTACCTGAAGTTGGTGATGCTGTAGCAGTAGGACAAAGTCTCGGCACAATTGAGTCGGTAAAAGCAGTAGAAGATCTTTATCCACCAGTTTCAGGTACGGTTATTGAGCGTAACGAAACAGCAATAGATGCACCAGAAACACTCGCCGAAGATCCCTATGGGGAAGGTTGGTTAATCAAAGTCAAGGTAGATGATCCTGATGATGAATTGGCTGAGGCTTTATCGGCTGCGGAATATCGCGCCCAAGTAGAAGGCATGGAAGGAGGAGATTAATAAGTCAGAAGTCAGAAGTTTTTTATCACCCTAAGTTCCTGACAAATAGTTTCGCATAGCCAGTAAAATTTGTTAATCTTTATTACAAATCGCTAAGAAAAGTGGTTGGGTCACTCGGTTGACAACAGACCACTCTTTTTTTACCTAGAAACAAAAATATAGATTATTGATATGGTTAATTTAAACTTTGCTGTCGAATCTCAAATTTCCGAATCACACGCAAATAATAATCTTGATAAACAATTATTGAATCAACCTCAATCCTTTGACGCAAGACATATTGGAGTCAATCAGCAACAAATTACCCAAATGTTGCAAGTATTGGGGGTTGATAGTTTAGATGAATTAATTAATCAAACCGTTCCTACACCAATTCGCCTCAATAGTCCTTTACAGCTACCTGAAGCGCAAACTGAATCTGAAGCTTTGGCTAGGTTAAAAGCGATCGCCTCCCAAAACCAAGTATATCGCTCTTTTATTGGCATGGGTTACTATAACTGCATCACCCCAGCCGTAATCTTGCGTAATATTCTCGAAAATCCTGGTTGGTATACTGCCTATACTCCCTATCAAGCGGAAATTGCCCAAGGAAGATTAGAAGCACTGCTCAATTTCCAAACTATGATTGTCGATTTGACAGGTTTAGAAATTGCCAACTCTTCTCTCTTAGATGAAGGCACAGCAGCAGCCGAGGCAATGAGCATGAGTTATGGGCTATCTAAAACCAAAGCCAACGCTTTTTTTGTTGATGCAGGTTGTCATCCTCAAACAATTGAAGTAATTAAAACCCGTGCTTTACCTTTAGGTATAGAAGTCATTATTGGCAATTACGCTCAGTTTGACTTCTCTACCCCTATTTTTGGCGCATTATTACAGTACCCCAGCACCGACGGCACAATTCACGATTATCGAAACTTTATTGAGCAGGTACACCAAGCCAAAGCTCTAGCAACTGTGGCAGCAGATATTCTCAGTCTAGCCCTCTTAACTCCCCCTGGAGAATTTGGGGCAGATATAGCGGTAGGTAGCACCCAAAGATTTGGTGTACCTTTAGGTTATGGTGGCCCTCATGCAGCCTATTTTGCCACCAAAGAACAATATCAGCGACAAATACCAGGCAGAATTGTGGGAGTTTCTAAAGATGTGCATGGTAAAACTGCTTTACGTCTAGCCCTACAAACTAGAGAGCAACATATCCGTCGAGAAAAAGCTACTAGTAATATCTGTACTGCTCAAGTACTACTAGCAGTGATTGCCTCCATGTATGCTGTCTATCATGGCGCAGCAGGTATTAAAGCGATCGCTGAACGAGTTCATCAACTTACGGTTATTCTATCAGCAGGACTAGAGAAACTAGGATACAAAAGTGCTAACCAGACTTTCTTTGATACGATTCGGGTAGAAACTGGCGAACAAGAGGCTACGGATCTGATTAAAATTGCTGCCAATCAACAGATTAATCTCCGTTGGTTAGACAGTAACGCCATTGGGATTTCTCTTGACGAAACTACTACCGAACAAGATTTAAGCAATCTCTGGCATATTTTTGCAGGTACAACTGAACTGCCTTTTAATTTTGAGGAATTACTGAGCAATCAATCAGTAACCATCAAACATCAACAATTACGCACCAGTCTTTACTTAACGGAAGAAGTCTTTAGCCGTTATCATTCCGAAACCGAACTACTACGTTATCTTCATCAACTAGAAAACAAAGATTTATCATTAACTACATCCATGATTCCTTTGGGTTCTTGTACTATGAAGCTCAACGCCACATCCGAAATGATTCCCGTTACTTGGGCAGAATTTGGCAGTATTCACCCCTTTGCGCCTCTAGAACAAACTCAAGGCTATCAACAGCTATTTACTGAGTTAGAAGCTTGGCTAGGGGAAATTACAGGTTTTGCAGGTGTTTCTTTACAACCCAATGCTGGCTCACAAGGAGAATACGCAGGACTTCAAGTAATTCGGAAATACCATCATCAACGAGGCGAAGGACACCGTAACATTTGTTTGATTCCTGAATCTGCTCATGGAACTAACCCAGCTAGTGCAGTAATGTGTGGAATGAAAGTAGTAGCCGTAAAATGCGATCGCGATGGTAATATTGACCTACAAGATTTACAAACTAAAGCAGAAAAGCATCAAGATAATTTGGCAGCCTTAATGGTGACTTATCCCTCGACTCACGGGGTATTTGAAGCGGAAATCAAAAGTATCTGCGCGATCGCTCATCAATATGGCGGACAGGTATATATGGATGGGGCAAATATGAACGCCCAAGTAGGTTTATGTCGCCCTGGTGATTTTGGTGCGGATGTCTGTCATCTCAACCTACACAAGACCTTCTGTATTCCTCATGGTGGCGGTGGCCCAGGAGTCGGCCCGATTGGGGTTATGTCCCATCTGATACCATTTTTACCTGCTACTCTCAAAACTACCAAAGATGCTCAACCGATTGGGGCTATCTCTGCTGCACCCTGGGGTAGTGCTAGTATTTTGACTATTTCTTGGATGTATATTGCCATGATGGGGGCAAAAGGTTTAACTCAGGCTACTAAAATAGCGATTCTAAACGCCAATTACATAGCCAAACGGCTTGAACCTTATTATCCTGTTTTGTTTAAAGGAGAAGCAGGTTTTGTTGCCCACGAATGTATCATCGATTTACGTCCACTCAAAAAACGCGCTCGCATTGAAGTAGATGATGTAGCTAAAAGACTAATGGACTTTGGTTTTCATGCGCCTACGGTGTCTTGGCCCGTTATCGGCACAGTCATGATTGAACCGACAGAGAGCGAATCAAAACTAGAACTAGATCGTTATTGTGACGCCATGATCGCCATTTATCAGGAAGCAGAAGCGATCGCCAACGGTGATATCGATCCTGAAGATAACCCCTTAAAAAATGCTCCCCATACGGCTGAATCTCTGATCTGTGGTGATTGGTCACACCCCTATAGTCGTGAACAAGCAGCTTATCCTGCACCCTGGACAAAAGCCTACAAATACTGGACTCCTGTTGGCAGAATTAATAATGCCTATGGCGATCGCAATTTAGTCTGTTCTTGTGTCGGCATGGATGCTTACAATTAATTAATCAGTAATTAGTAATCAAAGACATGGAGGTGAGATTATGACCGCAGCCTTGCCCAAGCTACTAACCTTCGATGAATTTATTGAACGCTATCCTAACAACGGTAAACGCTACGAATTGCATCAAGGAGTAATAATTGAGATGCCTCCACCATCAGGTGACCATGAAGATGTTGTTGGTTTTTTAACCCGAAAATTAGGAGTTGAAATTGAACGGCTAAACCTTGCTTTTAATATTCCAAAAATAGGTTTGGTTAAAACCCAAAGTGCTGATTCGTGCTACTTGCCTGATGTATTAGTAGTAAACCAAGATAATTTGAAAAACGAACCGCTTTGGAAAAAAGAATCTACGGTTACTCAATCCAAATCAATATCGTTGATAATTGAAGTTGTTTCGACTAACTGGCGGGATGATTACCACAAAAAATATGCTGATTATGAAGAGATGGGCATTCTCGAATATTGGATTGTTGATTATGCTGCGTTGGGTGCGCGTAAGTTTCTCGGCAATCCTAAGCAGCCGACTATTTTTGTATGTGAGTTAGTAGATGGCGAGTATCAAATGACTCCATTTCAAAGCAATAACCTCATTCTCTCCCCAAATTTTCCCCAATTAAATCTAACCGCACAACAAATTTTTGACTCGGTTTGCTAAAGTTTACTGGAAAAATGATCTGTTCTTTTGATCAGATCATTTTATTATGTTTTGGTGCATAGAAAAATGGCTAGTTTAACTATTAATTTAAAAACTGTTTTATGGTAAAAACTGCTTCTACAATGTTGCCTTTAGGTACTGCTGCTCCTGAATTTCAGCTTCCTGATGTGGTATCGAACCAAACTATTTCCTTAGCTACCTTTGCTGATGGTCAAGCTTTGTTGTTGATCTTTCTTTGCCAACACTGCCCTTTTGTTAAACACGTACAGCAAGAATTAGCCAGAATTGGTCAAGATTATAGCCAACAATCTTTGGGTATCGTCGCTATTAGTGCTAATGACATAGCCAATTATCCTGATGATGCACCTGAAAAGCTCAAGCAGATGGCAGAAGACCTAAACTTTAATTTTCCTGTTTGTTACGACGAAAGCCAGGAAGTAAGTAAAGCCTATACTGCTGCTTGTACTCCTGATTTCTTTTTGTTTGATTCTGAACGCCAATTAGCTTATCGTGGTCAGCTAGATGATAGTCGCCCTAGTAATAACATTCCTGTTACAGGCAAAGATTTGCGACGGGCAATTGATGCTGTATTACAAGCGCAAACTGTGGATTTTGAGCAAAAACCTAGTATCGGCTGCAATATTAAATGGAAACCAGGTAACGAACCCAAATATTTTGGTTAAACAAGATATTTACTTAAAGCTATTTCCAAAGAAGCTATTAATTGCTCGATATCTTCATGTAAAGTAAAACAGTCTGGAGGTGTAGTTTCGGGTTGAAAGTTAATTAGTTTAATTTGTCCCTCTCCTATAGCAATAATTACTACCTCTGTTGCTTGATCGTGACCATCAACAATACCCAAAATTTCCTGTAGCTGTCCTCTGGTGCTTTTATTTAATTGCTCTAAACTTTCTGGAGAACAGGCAACAAAGTGAGGTGTAGGTTGTAGATCAATACCTAAAACATCTTTATTGTCTCCCCATTCCTGTTGTAGTCCCCAGGCTAAAGCAGCTAATTGTTGTTCGTAATCGACAACAAAACTATCTAATTGCGATCGCCATTTTTGGGCTGCTATTTCTGGTCGATTATTACTCAAATTAAACATAGTTAAACTTGATTACTAAATTCTTTGCTGTTTGCTTTACGGTTCAATTCTAGTATTCAATTCTCAAATTTAATCTAAAAATACCCCAAATAAATCTGCTCCTTAGAAAATCCCAAAGAGCAGCAACTACAAAACACAGAATATAAATTTTTTTAAAGATCTCCACCGCGTAATGCCAGTAAAAATATCACTACAGGCCCAGAAATCACAATTAGAGCTAGGCAAAGTAGTTGAAAAATTACAGTAAAGTTAATGTTGCCAAAGGCACTAAAAATGTTGGTTACAAAATCCATTTTTTCTCCTAAAGTTTACCAAAACTAAATCTATTAATATGGCTAAATCTTATAAGCCACAATCTATGATACCTGGGAATTATCCTCTATTTTTCAGTAAAGATACAAAAATATATAAATTTTTATTAAGTTATATCAATAAAAACTAGATTTTATTGTTGCTTGTCTGGTTTATAAGCAGCCCCTAAATACAATTCTCCCACTTTCGGATCATTTAATAAATCTGTTCCTGTTCCCTCAAAACGATCTTGTCCATTTTCTAAGACATAACCTCTGTCTGCCATCGCCAGAGCTTTTTTAGCATTCTGCTCGACTAAAACAATTGCCGTACCATTCTGATTAATAGCTTTAACTTGTTCCAGCACCGAATTGACCAAAATAGGGGATAAAGCTGCCGAGGGTTCATCCAAAAGCAATAAATCTGGTTCTAACATTAAGGCTTTCCCCATCGCTAACATCTGTCTTTCTCCCCCCGATAAAGTTCCTGCTTTCTGGCGACGGCGTGAACCCAACTTGGGAAACATAGTGTAAATTTTCTCTTTGAGAGGTTGGAGAGAGCCAGAGCGAATAAATGCACCCATTTCTAAATTTTCTTCAATTGAGAGAGAAGCAAAAACATTGGTTATCTGAGGCACATAACACATCCCCCGTTTGACAATTTTGTCAGATTTTAAACCTGTAATATTTTTGCCTTTAAACGTAATTTGCCCTCGTTCAGGAGTAAGCAAACCAAAAATAGCTTTAGCTAAAGTTGATTTTCCTGCGCCATTAGGCCCAATTACAGCTACCAACTCTCCAGGTGCAATGCGAAAATTAATTCCCTGAAGGATGTATAGATCCTTAATATATCCAGCATAAACATCTTGTACTTCCAAAAGATTGTTGGTCATAGATTTTGAGACCTCAAAAATATTCAATTTAACAATTTTGAAAGCATATAAATGTAAATTTTGTGTAAAGTTATCTTTGGAAACTCTGTAAAATTTGCTTAAAATCAGTAGATTTTCTATACTACTGATAGTACAACGTCAATCACACAAACCACGGTAGCCAAGGATTATATTGTGTAGCTTAAAATACAATTAACTTTGATTAACTTAAGTATCTGGTTAAACAAAATAAATTGCTTATATTTTAAGATTAAGACGTATGTATATACATAAAGATATCAATATCTAAAAAAATAGCTGATGTATCTATACTTTAGGGAGGTTGATCTATAACAATGAAAACCAAATATTTATCGGCTTTGTTGGTAACTGGAGCTATGGCGTTAGGAACTTCTCCTGCGATCGCCAATTCTTCTGATGCTCCTGAGCTAAAATTTTCATGCCAAGTTAGTAATGGTGTTCCAATTACGGTAGCACAAACTATAGGTAGCGAAACTAAACTACCAATATTTCATTGGAAGGAGGCAGCATTAGCTTACAAAACCGATGCTACTCCTCAACAATTATGTAATGATGTGACAGCCAAATTAGAAGATTATTCTGCTCAAGGCTACGATCTATCAAAGATCAGCTTTATTGGGACTGAGCAAGAAGGCATTCCAATTATTTGTGCCAATGCCACCTCAGGAACATCAGAATGTAGCAAAATGTTGCTAACTCTTGACAAAGCTGAACAGCCTGCAATTGTGGCTGATGAACTAGTGAGTTCTATTCTAGATCAGAGTTTACAGAAAAACAAAGTTGAATACAAAGGAGATAGAGGCGTACAATCCACATCCTACCAAGTTGATTTTTGGAGCTTGTTAGGACTCAACCTCAAATTTCTGGGTAAATAGGTAACTTGTTTTGTGGAATTCAATCTAACTGCGAAGTTCCCAGTTTAAGCATATATATCTATTGATTTAGTTTACTTTCTACTTGCTGTAGCAGTGTAGATGTAGGGGGATAATCAGGGTTTAATTTCAGGGATGCTTCGCAGTGTGATTTAGCATCTTGATATTGTTCTAATTCGTATAGAGCTTGGCAAAGTTGAGTCCAGGCTAAAAAGTAATCTGGCTTATGTCTTAAAACTTGTCTAGTCGCATCGATCGCTTCGCGAGGGCGACCAAGTTTTAATAATACTTGTCCTTTATTAAACCAGCCGCGATAAAATTCGGGATCGACAGCGATCGCTTGATTATATTCTTCCAAAGCCCTTTCATACTGTTGAAGATCGAATCTGGCTAAGCCTCTACAATTCCAGGCTTCGGCAAAATCAGGAGCAACTTCGGTAGCTTGCACACAAGAGGAAAACTTTTCTAAGTGATTATCAAGCTTACCTTGAGCAAAACCTTTGTTTGTCCAAGCTTGAGCAAAATTATTGCGATTAGTAAGTGCCTGATCAAAAGCTGATATTGCCTGTTCATATTCTCCAGCATCAAGCAACTCATTGCCTTCATTATAATATTTTAAAGCTTGTAAAGCTCGCCAGATATTAGGAAGCAGGACAAGCAAGCCCAATGATAAAGGTAAGACTACAAAGAATAGAAGTCGTTTTGAACCTGAAGATTTAACAGATACATTGTCCTCTCTAGTTTTGCCCCTGGTGAGAGATCTGATAGAATCAGACATTGGAGGTTTCTGAATATCTTCTAAAGCCTCGTTAGCATTTTTATAACGCTGAAGAAAATCATTCCGCACCATTTTATCCAAAATACGGGCTAATTCCTCACTACATTCAGGGGCGCGATCGCGCCATCTAATTTCTCCCGTATCGCGATCGCGGGGTAGTTGATCGGGATGATAACCAGTAATAGCTTGAATAGCCGTCATCCCCAAAGCATAGACATCACTATTAAAACGGGGATCACCTCTTTGTTGTTCACTAGCCATATAGCCAGGAGTACCAATCGCAACTGTTAAAACGTTGCCTTGACCTTCAGTGAGAGTCATATTGGTAATTTCTTTGACTGCACCAAAATCAATCAGAAAAATTTTGTCATCAGAAGCACGGCGAATTAAGTTAGAAGGCTTAATATCCCGATGAATAACGCTATTTTGATGTACAAAAGCCAAAATTTGTAGGACTTCAATCAAAAAAGCCTTAACCTTTGATTCTGACCAACGGTTGCCAGGTATAATTTCTGTCTGACTAAGATCTTTACCCTCAACATATTCTTGTACCAGATAAAACTCTTCGTTTACTTCCAAGTGAGCTAATAGACGAGGAATCTGCGGATGGTCATTTAATTTATAAAGCACCTTGGCTTCATTATCAAATAGTCTCCTAGCAGTTTCTAGCACAAAATCCTCATTAGATTGAGGCTGTAGTTTTTTAACCACACAGCGGGGGTGAGGATCTCCAGGAAGATGAGTGTCTTCTGCTACATAAGTTTTACAAAAACCTGTAGTTCTTAGACAATCAATAACTCGGTAGCGTCCTCCTATTAGCTCATCAGACATAAGATTTGAGAATTAAATTAAGTTTAACTGAGGGACGAAATTATAACTTCAATTACCAAATATTAAAACAATTAATTGATTGGTATGACCATTGATAACCTATCTATAAGATAGCCTCAAAGGATTTGACAGATAACATTTAATATTCTTCTGCTTAAGTCTGTTAACTTAGAACATATTTCGATTCTGGTCAACACAACCTTGAGGTTGATTTTAAGAGTGCAGTAGCCATTAAACAATGTTGCTAATTAGTGCCAGCAAAATTTTTAATAATTGCTTGAGCAAACTCAGAACATTTTAAAGGCGGATCTACAGGAGGATTCATCAGTCTAGCTAAATCATAGGTCACTTCGCCATTGGCGATCGCCTTAGCTAAGCCAGTTTGAATTAAACTAGCAGCTTCCTGCCATCCCATAAACTCTAACATCATTACTCCCGATAGAATCACTGAAC
>CAYMWC010000120.1:0-17177 GCA_964393695.1 uncultured Pleurocapsa sp. | reverse complement strand
TGAAGTATATTCAGAACCGCAAAAATATCAGTCCGATTTAATACGGATGTTTCCCGCAGAAAAAGCAGCCATCAAAAAATATTTTGCTGATATTAAAAAAGTCAACATTTGGAACGGAATTCAGGCGATCACGCAGTGCCAGCCCGAAGGGCTGATCGCAGAATCCTTTCCCGCTTGGTTGAATACGATAGTCAAGCTATTTGTTAAGAACTTTGGCAAGATTATCCGACTCAAAACCAAAGAATATCTCGATCGCAATTTCCAAAATCCGAAACTAAAATCCCTATTAACCTCGCAATGGGGTACTTATGCTTTACCTCCATCACAAAGTTCATTTGGCATTCATGCCTTGTTAGTTAACCACTATCTTAACGGTGCTTGGTATCCTGTGGGGGGAGCGTCTGAAATTGCCAAAAACATCCTACCCATAATAGAAAAAGCCGGAGGAAAAGCGATCGCGCGACGGAAAGTTACAGAGATATTAATTGAAAATGGAGTAGCGGTTGGAGTAAAAGCAAAGAAAAGCCACAAACCAGAAGCAGAAATAGAAGAATACTACGCACCAGTAATTATTTCCGATGCAGGAGCATTTAATACCTATACCAAACTAATTCCAGAAAGCTATCCTATCTCCTATCGCGAAGAAATTAGAGCTTTTCCCAAAGCAACCAGCAATATGACCTTGTATTTAGGCTTCAAAGAATCACCAGCCAAGCTAGGATTTAAAGGAGAAAACCACTGGATTTACAAAGATTACGACCATGATCGAGCCTTTGAAAAACTAACCTCTCTAGAAGAATTTCCCACTCACTGTTATTTATCCTTCCCATCCCTAAAAAACCCAGTAGCATCTAGCCACACTGGAGAAATTATTAGCTTTATCGACTACGAGCTTTTTGCTCGATGGCAAGATCGACCCTTGAAAAGAAGAGGAGAAGAGTATACTGAACTTAAAGAAAAACTTGCTCAGAGCCTAATTGAGTTAGTCGAATCTAAATATCCAGGTTTCAGAGATTTAATCGCCTACAGCGAACTGTCCACGCCTTTGACGGTAGAATATTTTGATGCTAGTGACAGAGGAGCTATTTACGGCATTCCTGCAATACCAAAAAGGTTAGATGCAAAGTGGGTCGGTGCAAAAACTCCGATTAAAAATCTCTATCTTACGGGAACAGATGCTAGCGGACATGGTATTCTGGGAGCAGCGATCGGTGGTGTTGTTACCGCAGGCATTTTAAATGGAGCGTTCGGTTTTTTCAAGATCATGTTCGCCCTTAAAGGGTGACAATAAAGTGATTTTGCTTATAAAGGGGGTTGGTGAATCCGATCAGGTTTTGCTTTTCTGCCTATGAATAACAGTTATTAGAAAGCCAAGAGCTACAAACAGTAACATTTTGTACGTCATTACTTAAATCAGCAATGCCTTATAAAGAACCCCGAAAACCAGTAATAATTCGACTACCATCTTTTTGAATATGGATTTCTATTTGATCGCTTGCCCAATCCAGTTGATCTTTTAGGTCTGGATTAAAAACATGAACTTTTTGATTACTAGAAGAAACTAAAGAATTGGGATCATTAACTGCTAGAGATTTCACAAAAGCACCATCAATTAAAATGTCAAGTTGCGCTAACAATTCTTGACTACAAGCAGGAGCATATTCTGACTGTAATTTTTCTAAAGTAAAGCCAGTAAACGACATCACATTTAATCCTGCTGCTTTAACTTTTTTGGCTACGACCGTTAAGGCTGGTGCTTGCCAAAAAGGTTCTCCCCCTGAAAAAGTTACTCCTGTATTTTTAGAATTTTTTAATATTTTTTCAACCAGATGTTCGACAGAAATTAATTGATTAATTTCAAATGACCAAGATTCAGGATTGAAACAACCGTCACATTCTCTTTGACATCCTTGTAACCAAACTACTGCTCGTTTGCCAGGACCATTAACTTCTGACTCGTTAACGTAGCCCATAATATTGAGGTGTCCTGGAGGAATTTCTAATAACTGAAGATAAGGGTCGATTTTAGTTTTGCTCATATCGTTTCCTCACTTTTGGTAATTATTAATTAAACAGCTATAGACTTTCTACTTTGATTTTCATAGTGTTTAATATTTTAAAAATTCTGACTCTATTTTATGTTTAACTTTTTATCAGTAAAATCATTGACAATTACACAATATCTTAATAGTTTAGCGATTGTAATAGAAAAATGTTTATCAAGAAAATATTAAGATAGTTATTAATAAGAAAAACTGCACTTATACTGGAATTCAAAATAACAGTCTATCAAGCTTACAATAATCGACTGAGATAAGTAGAGGAATAGCAAGAAATCAAAGTAAAACTTCTCATTCCTTAAAGGAGATAGTAATGTACAGTAAAATTCTGGTGGCTTTGGATGAAAGCCAACTCAGCCAAAAAGCTTTTCAACAAAGCTTATCGCTAGCTCAAATGTTTAATGCAGAATTACAGCTACTCAATGTCATTTCTCCTTTAGAAGCAGAATATCAAAATACAGTCTCTTTAGTTGGCAGTGGTTACTATTCCCATACCCATACCACTAATAAAACCGCAGAAGCAGAATGGCAGATGCGAGTAGAAAATCGCTTAGATTATTTACAATCTTTGGTAGAACAAGCTGCCCAAGCAGGAATTACAGCAGAATTCACCCAAGAAATCGGTCAACCAGAACATCAAATTTGTGAATCTGCAAAAAACTGGGAAGCAGACTTAATTGTGATTGGTAGTCATGGCAGAAAAGGTTTAAATGAATTACTTCAGGGTAGTGTCAGTAACTATGTTTCTCATCATGTTCCCTGTGATGTAATGCTAGTTCATCAAAAAATTTAAATTGTCATTTGTTTTTTGTCCTTTTTACTTTGTCTTTTGTCCTTGGTTGTTTGTGATTTGTATTAGAAACTAATGACCAATGACCAGTAACTAATAACTAATGACTAATAACCAATAACTAATAATTTATGACCACAACAACCCCTAAATCTAAAATCAAAGGTAGAATTCACTCCATTGAAACTTGTGGAACAGTTGATGGGCCAGGTATTCGTTATGTTATTTTTACCCAGGGATGTCCTCTAAGATGTCTTTACTGTCATAATCCCGATTGTCGTCAACCCCATGAAGGCAAAGAAGTAACAGTGGATGAATTGATTACAGATATCCAAAAATATCGCTCTTACATGAACTCTTCTGGAGGAGGAATAACAGTAACTGGAGGCGAACCTTTGATGCAACCAGAGTTTGTTACTGAAATTTTCCGTTGCTGTAAAAAGTTAGGAATTCATACTGTTTTAGATACTTCGGGATATGTGCAATTGGCTACAGTCAAGCCAATACTAAATGATGTAGATTTAGTTTTATTAGATATTAAATCTTTTGATCCCCAAATCTATAATCAAGTTACTCACGTTTCTTTAGAACCAACACTTGACCTTGCTCGTTATTTAAGTGAAATTAATAAACCAGTTTGGATTAGATTTGTTCTCGTTCCTCATCTTACCGATCGCCCTGACAATATTCAAGGTTTAGCTGAGTTTGTATCGGGTTTAAAGAATGTTGAAAGAGTAGAAATTTTGCCCTTTCACAAAATGGGGGAATACAAGTGGGAACAGCTAGGTTATGAATATAAACTGCAAAACACACCCGCAGCATCCCCACAATTAGTTGCTACAACTAAAGAAATTTTTGCTGAGTACGGAATTAAAGCTTATTGATTTGTCTTTTGTTATTTGTCCTTTGTTGTTCGTTGTTTGTATTACCGACCAATAACTAATAACCAATAACTAATAACTAATAACTAATAACTAATAACTAATAACCATGAAAATAACTAACCTAGAAGAACTAAACACCCTCATTCAAAAAGTTAAATCCGCTCAAAGTCAATATGCTAGTTTTACCCAACAACAGGTAGATAAAATATTCAAACAAGCTGCTTTAGCTGCCAATGAAAAACGGATTCCTTTAGCTAAATTAGCGGTTCAAGAAACTGGTATGGGAATTGTGGAAGACAAGGTGATTAAGAATCATTTTGCTTCCGAATTTATCTACAACAAGTACAAACACGAACCTACCTGCGGTGTCATTGAATCCGATCCCCATTACGGTATACAAAAAATTGCTGAACCTGTGGGGATTTTAGCGGGAATTGTCCCCACAACTAATCCGACTGCTACCGCAATTTTTAAAGCTTTAATCGCCCTCAAAACCCGTAATGCCATTATCTTTTCTCCCCACCCGAGAGCAAAAGAATGTACGATCGCAGCAGCGAAAACAGTCTTAGATGCAGCCGTGGCTGCGGGTGCGCCAGAATTTATTATTGGTTGGATCGATGAACCGACAGTAGAACTTTCTCAGGCTTTGATGCAACATCCCAGTCTGAATTTAATTCTAGCTACTGGCGGGCCTGGAATGGTTAAGGCTGCTTATTCTTCGGGTAAACCTTCTTTGGGCGTAGGTGCAGGTAATACCCCAGCAGTGATTGATGAAACGGCGGAGATTAAACTAGCGGTAAGCTCGATTTTATTGAGTAAAACCTTTGATAACGGCATGATTTGTGCTTCGGAACAATCAGTGATTGTGGTGGATGAAGTTTACCAAGCAGTCAAAGAAGAATTTACCCTGAGAGGGGCTTATTTTCTGACTGCCGATGAAAGGGAAAAAGTAAACACTGTCTTAGTTAAAGACGGACATATCAATGCTGGGATCGTCGGTAAATCAGTAGCTAAAATCGCCGAACTAGCTGGAATTAGTATTCCCGAAGGTAGTAAAGTTTTGATTGGAGAAATCGATGCTGTGGGGATCGACGAACCATTTTCCATCGAGAAATTATCCCCCGTGTTGGCAATGTATCGGGCAGCTAACTTTGAAGCAGCGACAGCCAAAGCTGAGGAACTAATTTTATTTGGCGGACGGGGACACACTTCGGTACTCTATACTGCACCGAGTAATCATGACAGGATCGACTATTTTGAAACTCATGTTTCTACAGGTAGAGTCTTAATTAATACTCCTTCTTCTCAAGGTGCGATCGGCGATTTATATAATTTTAAGTTAGACCCATCTTTAACTTTAGGTTGTGGTACTTGGGGCGGTAATTCTGTGAGTGAAAATGTTAGTGTTTGTCATTTACTTAATATTAAAACCGTATCGGAAAGACGGGAAAATATGCTTTGGTTTCGCGTCCCGCCGAAAGTCTATTTTAAATACGGTTGTTTGCCCGTAGCTTTGGGAGATTTAGTAGGCAAAAAACGGGCATTCATCATTACCGACAAGCCTTTATTTGACTTGGGAATGATTAAGGAAGTCACCGATGTCTTAGAATCAATTAACATCGAACATCAAATTTTCTACGATGTCCAGCCCGATCCAACTCTTTCGACGATTGAAATGGGATTGGCTAGGGTTAACACCTTTCAACCAGATGTAATTATCGCCTTCGGTGGTGGTTCGCCGATGGATGCAGCTAAGGTAATCTGGTTGATGTACGAACATCCTGAAGTGGAATTTGATGGTATTGCGACTCGGTTTATGGATATCCGCAAACGGGTATACGAATTACCTGCTTTGGGTAAAAAAGCAGAGATGGTAGCCATTCCTACTACTTCTGGAACTGGTTCGGAAGTTACTCCCTTCGCCGTAGTCACCGACGATCTCACTGGCATTAAATATCCCCTGGCTGACTATGCTTTAACTCCCAATATGGCAATTGTCGATCCCGAATTAGTCCTCAATATGCCCAAATCTCTCACCGCTTTTGGCGGAATCGATGCCTTAACCCATGCTTTGGAGGCTTATGTTTCCGTACTGGCAACCGAATTTACCGATGGTTTGGCACTACAGGCGATCGCTCTTCTCCTAGAATATCTACCTCGTGCCTATAAACTGGGGGCAAAAGACCCCGAAGCCAGAGAAAAAGTCCACTATGCTGCTAGTATTGCTGGGATGGCATTTGCTAACGCTTTCTTGGGTATCTGTCACTCCCTGGCACATAAACTCGGTTCGACTTTTCATGTTCCCCACGGTTTAGCCAATGCTTTAATGATTACCCATGTCATTCGCTATAATGCCACCGATGCACCCTTTAAACAGGCGATCTTCCCCCAATATGAATATCCCCACGCCAAAGAACGTTACGCTGAAATTGCCGATTACTTACATTTAGGAGGAGAGACACCTGACGAGAAAGTAGAAAAATTAGTCCAGGCGATCGATAATCTAAAAGTGGAAATTGATATTCCCCTAACCATCAAAGAAGCTTTAGCAGGGGAAGACCAGGAATTCTACGAACAAATTGAAGAATTAGCCGAACAAGCCTTTGACGACCAGTGTACTGGTTCAAACCCTCGCTATCCTCTAATTAAAGATCTGCAAGAACTCTATATCTTGGCTTATCGTGGATGTAAAGTAGATGCTGCCATGTATCATCCTGATACAGCAATTACAGAAAACGAAGTCAATATCGCGATTGGTGCATCCTAAATAACTAGGTTAAAAACAAGACAGGGATGGGTGTTGGGAGTGATTGGAGTGGTGGAGTTATTGGAGTATTACCCCACTACCTCACTACCTCCTCTACCAATATAGCTTTGATAAAGCTTGTCACCCTGTCAGGACACTATCAAACTCTTCACCCAGAAAAATATTATGATTACAACACGAATTACTAAAAATCCAGCATCAGAATCAGTTCTAACTCCCGAAGAACTCCGAAAAATTCATGCTTACTGGCGTGCCTGTAACTATCTTGCCATTGGCATGATTTATCTTCGAGATAATCCACTGCTTAAAGAAGCCTTAAAACCAGAACATATCAAACAAAGATTACTCGGTCATTGGGGATCGTCTCCTGCCCTCAGTTTTACTTACATTCATCTCAACCGACTGATTAAAAAATACGATCTCAACGCTATATACATCGCAGGGCCAGGACATGGTGCGCCAGGAGTATTAGGGCCCGTTTATCTCGAAGGTACTTATTCGGAAATCTATCCCGATAAAAGCGAAGACGCAGAAGGAATGCAGAAATTCTTCAAACAGTTTTCCTTCCCAGGTCATATTGGTAGCCATTGTACTCCCGAAACCCCAGGTTCAATTCACGAAGGAGGCGAACTCGGTTACAGTATTTCCCATGCCTTCGGTGCAGTGTATGACAACCCCGATTTAATTGCAGCTTGTGTCGTGGGTGATGGAGAAGCCGAAACAGGCCCTCTGGCAACGGCTTGGCATTCCAATAAATTCCTCAATCCCGTCCGCGATGGGGCAGTATTACCTATACTCAACCTCAATGGTTATAAAATAGCTAACCCAACCATTCTCGCTCGCATTAGCCCAGAAGAGCTTAATAGCTTGTTTGAAGGTTATGGCTATACCCCCTATGTAGTCGAAGGGTCAGATCCAGAACTGATGCACCAGAAAATGGCAGCGACGATGGAAGAATGCATTGTCAAAATTCGGGAAATTCAGCAAGAAGCCCGTAGTCAAAATAAAGCCTTCCGTCCCCGTTGGCCCATGATTATCCTGCGTACCCCTAAAGGTTGGACAGGCCCGAAAGATGTCGATGGTCATAAAGTTGAAGGATTCTGGCGATCGCACCAAGTGCCGATGGGAGGAATGCATTCTAATCCCGAACACGTCAAACTTTTGGAAGCATGGATGAAGAGTTACCAGCCAGAAGAACTCTTTGACGAGAATGGGACTTTGATCCCCGAATTAAAAGAACTTGCACCCACAGGTATAAGCCGTATGAGTGCTAATCCAATAGCTAACGGCGGTTTATTGCGTAAAAAACTCAAATTACCTGATTTCCGTGACTATGCAGTGGCAATGGACAAGCCTGGCACGGTGGAAGTAGAAAATACTGGAGTATTAGGGAAATTTTTGCGGGATGTGATGGGCAACAACATGACTAACTTCCGCGTTTTTGGCCCTGATGAAACCGCTTCTAATCGTCTGTCTGCTATCTATGAAGTCACTAAAAAAACTTGGTTGGCAGATTATTTACCTGAAGATGAAGATGGTAGTATGCTATCTCCTGACGGTCGAGTGATGGAAATGTTGAGTGAACATACCCTCGAAGGCTGGCTGGAAACTTACTTACTGACAGGGCGACATGGCTTCTTCCATACTTACGAAGCTTTTGTTCACGTCATTGACTCGATGTTTAACCAACACGCTAAATGGTTAGATATCTGCAAAAATTATGTACCTTGGCGGGCTTCGGTTTCTTCCCTCAATATCATGTTGTCTTCTTTGGTTTGGCGACAAGATCATAATGGCTTTTCTCACCAAGATCCAGGTTTTGTCGATTTGGTAACTAATAAGAGTGCGGATGTTACTCGTGTTTATTTTCCCCCCGATGCTAATTGTTTGCTTTCAGTTGCCGATCACTGTTTGCGGAGTAAAGACTATGTAAACGTCATTGTCTCTGATAAACAGAAGCACCTGCAATATTTAACGATGGAAGAAGCGATCAAGCATTGCACTAAAGGGATTGGTATCTGGTCATGGGCGAGTAACGACGACTGTGGTACAGAACCAGATGAGCCTGATGTGATTATGGCTTGTTGTGGTGACATTCCCACTAAGGAATCTTTGGCAGCTACAGCTATTCTGCGCGAAGAATTTCCCAACTTAAAAGTCCGCTTTATTAATGTGGTAGATCTATATCGTCTACAAACCGAAACTGAACATCCCCACGGTTTATCCAATCACGAATTTGACGTTCTTTTTACTGCCGATAAACCTGTAATTTTTAACTTCCACGGCTATCCTTGGTTGATTCACAAGCTAGCTTATCGTCGTACCAATCAAGAACGAATTCACGTTCGGGGTTACAAAGAACAGGGTAATATCAATACGCCTTTGGAACTAGCAATTCTCAATCAAATTGATCGCTTTAATTTGGTGATTGACGTAATCGATCGCGTTCCTCACTTGGGTTCTCGTGCTGCTTATGTCAGGGAAAGAATGAGAGATGAGATTATCGATAATCTTGCTTATGCTCATTCTGAGGGTATGGATAAACCTGAAGTGGTTAATTGGAAGTGGAGTTATTAGTCGTTAGTTGTTAGTTGTTAATCGCCTGTCAATCGGATTTAGTATTACTACTGGCACGTTTTTATAGTGGGAATTAAAGCAGGACAAGCATATGCCTATCGCGCCCATGGCGAATATGCACCAGAAAAGGGTTTACGTTTTGATAGCACAAAAGTTCTGCTCGATCCCTATGCTAAAGCGATCGCTGGAGATAAGATTTATAATCGCCAAGCTGCTAGCCGACCTGGAGATAACTGCGATCGCGCTCTTAGAGCCGTAGTAGTCAATCCTAGCGATTATGATTGGTCAGGCGATCGTCATCCTCGCACTCCCTATGCCAGTAGTATTATTTATGAACTGCACGTCGGAGGGTTTACTAATCATCCTAACTCTGGTGTCAATAAACAAAAGCGAGGTACATTTGCAGGGTTAATTGAAAAAATCCCTTATCTCAAGCAGTTGGGCATTACAGCAGTAGAATTACTTCCTATTCACTACTTTGATATCCATGATGCCCCAGTAGGACGACAAAATTATTGGGGTTATAGCACCATCGGTTTTTTTGCTCCCCACAACGGCTATAGTTCTTGTTCCCATCCTTTAGAAGTGTTAGATGAATTTCGAGATCTAGTTAAAGCCTTACATCAAGCAAATATTGAAGTTATTCTTGATGTAGTATTTAATCATACTGCGGAAGGCAACGAACGAGGACCAACGATTTCTTTTCGTGGTTTGGACAATCAAACCTACTATATGTTGGCAGAAGAGCCAGCTTACTACCATAACTTTAGTGGTTGCGGTAATAGTCTCAAAGCCAATCACCCCGTAGTCAGTCGCTTGATTATTGACTGCTTAAATTATTGGGTGACAGAAATGCATGTTGATGGGTTTCGTTTTGACTTAGCTTCTGTTCTGGCGCGAGATGCAGCAGGAGCATCTCTATGGCATACTTCCATTGTCACTTCTAATATTTTATGGGCGATCGAATCTGACCCTGTATTGGCTGGAACTAAGTTAATTGCTGAAGCTTGGGATGCTGCGGGACTTTATGGTGTTGGTCGCTTTGTAGACTTAGGAGATTGGTTTACCGAGTGGAATGGACTCTTTCGGGATGATGTACGCCGTTTTATCAAAGGAGATTCGGGAGCGGTTAAATCTTTAGCAACCAGAATTTTAGCCAGTCCCGATATGTATTTTCGCACTGATACTGACATTAACCGCACTATTAATTTTATTACTTGTCACGATGGTTTTACTCTCAACGACTTGGTTACTTACAACCACAAACACAATCAAGCTAATGGAGAAAATAATCGCGATGGTAGTAACGACAATCATAGCTGGAACTGTGGATCTGAAGGAGTGACAGCAGATAGAGCCACAGAAGAACTAAGGCTCAAACAGATAAAAAACTTTTTTACCGTGCTGCTAATGTCTCAGGGAACACCGATGATTCTGATGGGAGATGAGGTTAGAAGAACTCAGCAAGGTAATAACAATGTTTACTGTCAAAACAACCAACTTAGCTGGTTTGACTGGAGTAACATCAAGTCCAATCTGGGTTTATTTCGCTTTGTTAAAAGTGCGATCGCTTTAATTCAAAGTTTAGAAGTATTTCGTCTAGAACAGGCTTTAGCTACCACCCAAGGCACAGATCCCTATCTCATTTGGCATGGAGTTAAGCTTCATCAACCTGACTGGAGTGAAGATGCGCACTATTTGGCTTTTACTTTAGCTCATCCCCAATTTGGTGAATATCTCCACGTCATGTTTAATGCTTATTGGCAACCTTTAACCTTTGAATTACCTTTATTTCGCCCTGGACATAACTGGCATCGTATAGTCGATACTTCTTTGCCAACACCAGATGATTTTTGCGACTTAGCGATCGCACAGATAATTACAGAACAGTATTATTTTGTTAGACCTCGTAGTTCTGTAGTTTTGATGGCAAAGTGATTTTGCTCATGGGTAGAACAAGAATAATTTAGCTTGCATGACCAGAAAACTAGATTTAATTCTTCAGAATACGGTGGATATAACCAGAGTAATTCAAGGTTTGAATGCTGAAGGATTTTAAATTACCCATCGAATGTTAGCAACTATGAGTCTATGAGTCCTTATATTAACCGCAATCTCAAGCGGTACTGGGATTACGTAGTGGATTTAAAAAACATTCCCCAACCATTTGAAAGTGCGATTAACCTGCCAGTTGATATTTTTGAAACATAGACTAAGCAAGGATTTAGAGGCTATCTTGCACTATTCCGCACGTATCTCGGCTCTTTCCCTTAAGGGCCAGAAAAAACTGCCGCTTCTATATCTTGACGACTCAGAGAATATTTAAATGAACGACGGACATTTTGGCTTTCTGGTTCAGCATCAAAATAGCGCACGGTTAATTCTTCTGTATCTAGACAGATTTCGGCTTTCCAATCATATTTTTCAATATACCAACAGTGAAGATTTTCTTGATCTTGATGACAACCTTGACTACGTAGCCAGTCTTCAATGGTAGGTAAGGTGTGATTGTATAAAGGTGTTTCTGCCTCTGGTAAACTCATAAAAAATTTCTGCATTTTGCTGAAGCTATAAAATGTTAAAGCAATTTTATCTTCTTTCTTAGTTTAAGCTAACTCAATTACCCCAGGGATAATTTGCAACAAGTATAACGTAGAGTAGATGAAGAGTGCTTTTGTTAGAAGTAAGTCCAGTTAATTATCTGTTGTACCATCCTCTAGAGGGCGAATAATCGCTTTGGAATTATCTTGAGGTTGGAAAATGGCATTAATCCCCTCATTTAAGGTTTCTGCCATCACAATTTGATTTTTATACACAATAATTACTCTAGCTAGAGTCGGAAGACTGTTTGACTCCGCTTCAATATAGAGTGGTTCAACATACAGTAAAGATTGCTCAATCGGAATAATCAATAAATTTCCTTGAATTGCTCGCGACCCTTGACGATTCCAAAGAGAGATTTGTTGGGAAATGACAGGATCTTGATTGATTAAAGCTTCGATTTGATTTGTACCAAAAATTAGGCGTTGTTTGGGAAATTTATAAAGTAGTAATTTACCATATTCTTTACCATCAGATCGGGCTGCTAACCAGGCAATTAAGTTGGGACGACTAGCAGGGGTATAGGGATGCAACAGGATAAATTCTTCTTCGGTAGCAGTGGGAAATTTCATTATTAAATAATAAGGTGCTACCGCTTGGGATTTGTCGCCATAAATTTCTTGAGGAATCTGCCACTGATCTTCTCGGTTATAAAATACTTGAGGATCAGTCATGTGGTATGTCAGCAATCTTTCCGACTGAATATTGAATAAATCTTCGGGATAGCGGATGTGACGGCGTAACTCCACAGGCATTGCGGATAGAGGTTTAAATAAGCGAGGGAAAATTTTGTCCCAAGTTTGAATAATCGGATCGTTAGGATCAGCAATATAAAAATCTACTTTGCCATTATAGGCATTCACTACTACTTTGACAGAGTTACGGAGGTAGTTAAACTTATTATTGCCTGGATCGGAATAGGGATAACGCGCGCTGGTAGTATAGGCATCAATAATCCAATAAAGATTATTCTGATTATTTGGTTGATTATCTGTTTGGGCAGCTACGAGATAAGGATCTTGGTCATAATTAAGAAAAGGCGCGATCTCTTTAACTCTCTGTCTGACATTGCGTAGAAAGAGTAATTTGGTATCTTGAGTGAAGTTTTGAGCAAAGAGCATTTGCCAATCTTTCAGGTATTCCGCAAATAAGATCCGTCGCCAGTAACTACCTATTTTGATTCCCCCTGTGCCATCGTAGACGTTATAAACATTTTCCTGTCCACTAGGAAAATCTAACTCCCGCACTTTAGTGGAAGTCATGATGTAGGGATTAGTTAATTCACCATAGTAAATACGAGGTTTGCCAATGGGAACACTGCGGCGGATCACCTCATCTGAGACTGTGAGTGTGCCTGATTCTTCACTACCTTCACCAAGATCTTTGATGTAATAGTAGGGTAACCCACCTTCAGCAACTCGGTTGACAGGAGAGAGAGTAAAACCATAACCGTGGGTGTAAATGAGATGTTCGTTAACCCAGGTTTTAGCAATATCTGCAACTTGCTCATAATCTAATTCTCTAGCAGCAATAATTACCTGTTGTTTGTCTCCATCTGCAAGCTTACCGCTAGGGCTTAAAAGATAGCGATCTATATCCGCATCAAAAAATTGATAATAAGGACGAATTTGTTGTAATTGACGATTACTTTGTAGAATAGGGCGAGTATCCCAGAGGCGGATATTTTTAATCGTAGAACTATTATTTTTTATATCTTCGATTGTTAATTCTCCCTGGGGGTTAAAAGTTTGGGCTTCAATGTTGTCGAGATTAAAAGCTTTACGTGTCAAAGCAATACTACGCTCAATATAAGGTTCTTCTTTGGCCAGTTCATTGGGTTCGACCACAAAACGTTGAATTGTGGCACTAAATAAATTACTTAGAGAAAAGATTAATAAATAAATTACAAAAGGTAGAACTAAAAAGATAATTCTTGTAATTTTTCGGTGTTGAATTTCTAGATTGTGATAGCCAGTAAAACCTTTATAGATTAACCAAATAGCACTAATAATTGCGACTACAGTTAAACATACCTCTATTGGCAACTGAACCTTAATATTGGTATATCCTGCACCATAAATCACACCACGATCACTATAGAGTAAATCATAGCGATTGAGCCAATGTTGCCAGGCTATACTGAGCATTAATACCGCCCCCAAAAAAGAAAGGTGACGAAGTTGAATACGGGAAAAACCAGGAAAACGACCTTCCGATAAACTATTGGCTGATAATAAATAAAATAGGGCGCAAGAAAACAATCCCAAACAAGATAACCCCAGCAACCAAGATTCAATTAACTCCCAGAAAGGTAAGCGAAAGATATAAAAACTAATATCCTGCTGGAACTGTGGATCAGTAAAATTAAAACTCGAAGGCTGGAAAAAGCGCAAAACTATCTTCCAGTTGCCTGCTGCAATAAACCCAAAGACTAGACTAAGTAAACCTGCGATCGCTCTTAAACTAATCTGAGGCTTCCATAATAATAAGACCACAATGACGACCACAATCGCCAACTGACGTAAATAGCTAAAAATAAAGCCTGTGAGGTTAGTTAAATTAAAAATATCCAAAGGCGGTTTTAAAGTCGCAGCAATTTGGGGCAAACGATAACTAGTTTGCCAAACCGAGAGACTAACCTCTGCATAATGTATAAGTATACAAGTAATACCAACTGCACCAGCGATCGCAGCTAGCAGTAGTAAAGGTAATTTTAAACGGGGAGAATAAGTTTTTTTATCAGGATAACGTCTAATCGGCAGTTGACCAGTCTCATTGAATTTAATCAGATCTTGCGCAGGTAATTGTTGCTGAGAGAGATAGGGAATACCAACTTCGTACCATTCATTTTTGGGTTGCCATCGCCATTGCCAACGTTGTGCCAACCACAAATTGCTGACTAAATATAGTCCTGAAATACTGCTGATCAAAAACCACAAACTATATTGGCTGAAACGACGGGTAATTAAAACGGAGAGATAATCTACTTCCAGAAACCAAAGTATTTCAGCAAACCATCGGGCTAGATATTCAAATATCAACCATAACCCTACTAAAGCTAAAATTGAAATTATAATTGAGCCTAATTTTGACCTTTTATTAAACATTAAGCATTAAACAATAGTGACTAAGCTATCATTTTGGATTTTAGATTTAACAATTAACAACAGATGAAAACATCTGAATCTAGCCCCCAAAAAACTGAACTTAAAGAAATAGCGTCAGTTTTCTTAAAATTAGGCACAATAGCTTTCGGTGGCCCTGTTGCCCACATTGCCATGATGGAAGAGGAAGTAGTTAAACGTCGTCGCTGGCTCTCTCAAGAAAAGCTGTTAGATTTATTAGGAATTACTAATTTAATTCCTGGGCCTAATTCGACAGAATTAGCAATTCATATTGGTTATGAACGGGGTGGTTGGCGAGGACTCTTAATTGCTGGCTCTTGTTTTATTTTACCAGCCATGATTATAGTTTGGTTGCTAGCGGTTTTTTATGCTCGTTATCAAACCATACCTGAAATTGCAGGCTTGCTTTATGGTATTAAGCCTTTAATATGTGTAATTATTCTCAACGCCTTGTGGAAATTAGGACGCAAAGCAGCCAAAGATCTGCCAACCACGATCGCTGGTATTGCTGTAATTATTGCTTTTATCACAGGTATCAATGAGATTTTATTGTTATTCCTCGCTGGTTTAGGGGTAATGATGATCAAAAATTTCTCTCGGATCAAGGGGATGACAGGAATCAGTTTATTAACTGTGGCAGAAATAGCGACACAAGCAAACAATGCTGCTAAAAATCCATCTCACCATAATTGGCTAGGAATCTTTTTCTTCTTTCTCAAAGTTGGCTCGGTTTTGTATGGTAGTGGGTATGTATTATTAGCATTTTTACAACGAGATTTAGTGGAGCGATCGCAATTACTCACTTCTCAGCAACTACTGGATGCTGTAGCTATTGGACAATTAACTCCTGGCCCTGTATTTACTACTGCTACCTTTATTGGCTATCTTTTAGCAGGTAATTTAGGAGCGATCGCTGCCACTATTGGCATTTTTTTACCTGCGTTTGTTTTCGTTGGGTTAGTTAATCCTTGGGTAGATAAATTACGCCAGTCTATATGGCTAAGTGGATTTCTCGATGGAGTTAACGCTGCTTCTTTAGGCTTAATGGCAACTGTTACCTATACCCTAGCTAGAACTGCCATTAACGATTGGTTGACAGTGATTTTAACTTTATTAGGCGCGATCGCTCTTTTCCGATTTCAGATCAACTCTTCTTGGTTAATCATCTTCGGGGGCATTGTCGGGTTAGTCAGCGATCGGTTATTTTGAATTAATAATCCCCAAACGCAAAGCAATTCGCTGATATTTTGTCCCATCATAGGGAGTACCTGAGTGCATTACTTGGGAATTATCCCAAAAAATAATATCCCCAGGTTGCCAACTATGGGCATAAACGGGAGTTGTATCTAGAACAGTTTGAAATAATTGCTTCCAGAAATCTTTTGCCTTGTCTAAGTCCTTTTCCATGCCGACAGGAATTGCCGTATCTGAACCTAGATATAATCCTTTTCTGCCAGTAACTTTATGTTGAGAAACGAGAGATAGAGCATCACAACGTATAGTTCATTCATATCGAGTCCTTCGACTCTGGGCAACATATTTTTATCATGATGCCATTGCCAAGCAAGTTTTCCCGATATTTCCTCACCTAAACCTTTGTAATTTCCTAAAATCCCAGTACGAGGACTTTGTATATCTGGATCAATTTCTGGATTTAGCTCAAAAGGGCGGTTTTTGGTCAAAAAATCACCAAAGGTTCTAGTTGCAAAATCTTCCAGTTGTAAAGCGGTAAGTTTTTGATTTCTGACTACAACCACTCCATGTTCCCAAAGAGATTCTTTAAATTCAGTTATTTGACCGTTATTAATCTGGTTAAGATTACAATCTTGCAGTACTTCTACCCCTAGTCTGTTATTGTGCTGAACTTGTTTAGCTGAAGTGCTTAGATTCATTATTAGCTGCTTAATACTGAATTCGACTAGTTATTATGTTACCTCCATAATATTTAATTATTTAAACGAACCTGGTATTATTACTATCAAAACCTGCTACTGCGCCGATCAATCATGTCTGCTAACAACGCAAACATTCCAAATTGAATTGCAGCGACAAATAAAATTAGAGTGGCTTCGGTTAAATCTCGCCTAATAAATAGATCTTGAAATAAAGTAATTAGACAACCAACAAAAAATAATCCTGCTACAGGTAAAAAGATTCTCAAGGGGGCAAAATAAACTCCCATGCGGAGAATTAATTGCACAAAACCAAGAGTATCTCGAATGGGTTTGATTTTACTATTGCCAACTCGATGGTAATAATCTATCGGCTCATAATGAACCAGATAATTATTAGTCAGCATAGCAATGGTAATCGTAGTCTTGACCTACTCCCCTGAATAGAATTCAGGGGATTCAAGGCTCAAACAGCAATTGC
>CAYMWC010000119.1:16199-17179 GCA_964393695.1 uncultured Pleurocapsa sp. | reverse complement strand
ACTGGTTTTCTCACTGTTGCTACTGTCCTTTATAAGACTGAAAACCGCTGTATATGTGTAATTAATTTTGTGTGCCTACTTAACAGTTAACAAAAAAAGAGAGGAAAATTTTCCTCTCTTCATCTTGAAAATTTAGTTGTTCTGTTTATTCTTCTGCTCCTGCGCCTACCATTTCGCCTTCAGAATCGACTTGCTCTTCCTCGACTGCTGGTGCTGTATCTTCAACGGTTTCTTGCTCAACCACGACTTCTTCTGCTACATTTTCCGTTGCTGAGGGAATTTCTTCTTCGAGAGTAGCACCTTCAGCCTCTGCTAATAGTTTTTGACGATATTTCTCTGCCATTTCTTCGGCTTTTTCAAATACTATATCTCGATTTTTAAGCATATCCCCTGGCTCTGGCTCTAGCTGTTTGGTGGATAGAGATATACGACCTCTCTCTGCATCTAGGTCGATAATCATGACTTTCAATTCGTCGTTAACCCCAAATACGCTGTGAGGAGTGTCAATGTGGTCATGGGAAATCTCGGAAATGTGCAGTAAGCCACTGACTCCCCCAATATCGATAAATGCACCGTAAGGTTTAATACCACGTACAGAGCCTCTGACAACTTGACCAACTTCTAAACCATTCATCTTGCGCTCTACTAAAGCACGGCGATGGCTGAGAACTAATCGATTACGCTCTTCGTCAACTTCTAAAAATTTGAGAGGTAAATCTTCTCCTACTAAATCTTCTTTGGCTTCTCTGGCACTGATGTGAGAACCAGGAATAAAGCCTCTTAAGCCTTCGATTCTAACTAATGCACCGCCACGGTTAGTTGCAAAAACATTGGAGCGGACTGTGGCATCTTCTTGTTGTAGTTGTCTGACGCGCTCCCAAGCACGCATATATTCGATGCGTCTAATAGATAGAGTTAACTGCCCATCTTCATTTTCATCTGTAAGAATGAAAAACTCTCTAGTCTCATCTGCCTGTAAA
>CAYMWC010000119.1:0-16189 GCA_964393695.1 uncultured Pleurocapsa sp. | reverse complement strand
CGCTAGGATTATCAACTCTATTGATTGACATCTCCTGAATGGGAATATAAGCAGCAGTCTTAGCACCAATGTCAATCAAAGCTCCTCTTGGTTCCATACTAAAAACTGTTCCTGCTACTATGTCTCCAGGACTAAAATGATAGTCATATTTATCGAGAAGAGCAGCGAAATCGTCGTGAGTAAAACCAATATCTTTAGTACTATTTGCTTGCTGATTGACCATATGGATTAGATGTCCTTGTTGTATTTCTTTATTTTTTTGATTGATGAGCCTCCTGCTTGATGTACACTCACCTGATTTTTGTGCAGCCTACACCTACATTTACTACGCTTTCCAGCTAGCAAAAATGCTACACTTGAGATTATGTAAATCGCTAAAACACTTTGCTAGTGAGACACATTTTATTTGTCGCCAAAATGGCATTATACCATTCTAACTTTTTATTGGGTTAACGGTAATTTTTTTTATTGTTCTTTGTCAAGAATGATAATTCTATATGCTTTGTTGATTTTAATACCAACTCAATTTACAATCGCTTTCTAGCTATAAATAGCTAACGGCTAAAGATAAACAACTAGAAAAATTAAGAGATACAGTTGACAATTGGGCTAGAAGCAGAGTTACTTTGTGTTTGCCAATGATTCAATTGTGGACTTTGAGAATTTTCATTTTGCAGGTGATTGAGAGTTTCGATAAAATCTTTGATTCCCTGGAATTTGCGATACACTGAGGCAAAACGAATATAAGCTACTTCGTTTTCGTAACGTAACTTTTGCAATACTAGTTCCCCTATTTCACTGCTACTAAACTCTTTCCCTGAGTTTTGTTGTAATTTTGCTTCAATATCATCAACAATTACTTCAGCTTTTTGATAAGATACAGTAGTTTTCTCGCAAGCTCTTAATATCCCTCGCAGCAACTTAGCACGCTCAAAGGATTCTCGACTGTTATCTCTTTTGATGACTGTAATTGGAACTAATTCAATTCTTTCATAGGTTGTAAAACGCTGTTTACAGTTAAGACACTCTCGACGACGACGAATACTCTGTCCACTTTCTGTAGAACGAGACTCTAAGACTCGGCTTTCTGTGTGCTGGCAATTGGGACAATGCATGAATCTTCTAATAGACGCTTATTATAATTATAAGTTGTGGATATAAACAACAAATCTGAGCCGTTTTTTACATCATAGTCTGTCTTACCGCAGACCTTAATCAAAAAAGACTCAGAAATGCAAAAATCTTAAAAATACTTAACTTTAAGCGGTCTATATTTTGACTTATTTTTCAATGCGAGGAGGTTCACGGAAGGCGATCGCAAAAAAGAGAACTGCAAGCGCCATAGCTAAAACTAGAATGTAGGCAACACTTTCCATATTTAAAATCCTAAAATGCTTTTACTGTTATTTTACCAACAAAATAACCGAAGTTTAGAGTTGATTGAACTAATTAATTAGTAACTGCAAGGGAAATAACTAATTTAGGATCTCCCTTACAGAAATTAAATGTGAGAACTGCTAATTAGTAGCTAATTCTAGGCTTCTTTAGCAGTGCGACTGGATTTATCACCCACTTTCTGGTAGAAGCCCCATTCTACTTGTTCTTCTTCTAGTTCTGGGTCAACACCAGCAAATACGTCTCGGTACAGTGTACGAGAACCATGCCAAATATGACCAAAGAAGAATAATAAAGCAAAACAAGCATGACCAAAAGTAAACCAACCACGAGGACTAGTGCGGAATACACCGTCAGAGCCTAAAGTTTCGGTGTCGAAAACAAAGGCTTCTCCTAGCTGAGCTTTACGGGCATATTTTTTAACAGTTGCTGGATCATCAAAAGTTTGACCATCTAAAGCACCACCGTAGAAAGAAACACTTACACCACCTTGTTCGACGCTCAGTTTTGATTCTGCACGGCGAAAAGGAATGTCGGCTCTCACAATACCATCAGCATCGGTTAAAACTACAGGGAAGGTTTCAAAGAAGTTAGGCATACGACGAACTGATAGTTCACGACCTTCTTTGTCTGTAAAGACTGCGTGTCCTAACCACTCTTGAGCAATACCATCTCCACTATCCATTGCACCTGTACGGAACAAACCACCTTTGGCAGGACTGTTACCTACATAGTCGTAAAATGCTAATTTCTCAGGAATTGTCGACCAAGCTTCAGAACGAGTTAAACCTTCATCCATCGATGTTTCTACCCGACGTTGAATTTCCTGTTTGAAGTAACCTTGATCCCACTGATAACGTGTAGGCCCAAACAACTCGATGGGGGTAGTGGCATTCCCATACCACATTGTGCCAGTAACTACGAAAGCTGCGAAGAATACTGCTGCAATACTGCTAGAGAGAACGGTTTCAATGTTACCCATCCTTAAAGCTCGATAAAGTCTTTCTGGAGGACGGACACTGAGGTGAAATAGACCAGCAATAATACCAACAACACCAGCAGCAATGTGGTGAGCTACGACTCCACCTGGATTAAAGGGATTAAAGCCTGCTGGTCCCCATTCGGGAGCTACTGGTTGAACATGACCAGTTACACCAAAGGCATCAGATACCCACATTCCAGGTCCCCAAACTCCTGTCAAATGAAATGCGCCAAACCCAAAACAGAGTAGACCAGACAAGAATAGATGGATACCAAACATTTTGGGTAAATCCAAAGCTGGTTGACCAGTACGGGGATCAACAAATAGTTCTAAATCCCAGTAAACCCAGTGCCATACTGCTGCTAAAAACAGCATACCAGATAAGACAATATGAGCGATCGCTACACCTTCAAAAGACCAGAAACCTGGATCTAGACCAGTTTCGCCAGTGACGCTCCAACCACCCCAAGATGTATCTACACCCAAACGAGCCATGAAAGGCAGTACAAACATACCTTGTCGCCACATGGGATTGAGTACAGCATCACTGGGATCAAAGGTGGCTAGCTCAAACAGAGCCATTGAACCAGCCCATCCTGCTACTAGAGCAGTATGCATTAAGTGAACTGATATTAGTCTGCCTGGATCATTCAGGACGACTGTATGAACTCGATACCAAGGTAGTCCCATAGACTACGCTCCTCCTATTAATTTAATTTAAAAAAAATGGGCTTATTCAAGAAAGACTTGAAAATACTATTTATTTAAAGAAGTGTAACTATTGTTAGAACCTATTGCAAGATTTATCGACTGTTATCGACAAAAGTTAACTTTTATAACAAAAATAATCAAGCAGCAATCTTGAATGGGTGAGCTTTTAATTTTTAGTGCGTCGGAATTTTGAGGAAACCTCAAAATTAGGAGACGCAGTCATTTAACTAGCTGAATTAAATATTGCTTCTGAGCGTGTCAAGATTTCAATAACTTGTTCGGCATCGATTAAGCGTTTAAGTACTACTTGTCCGATACTAGATACTGTTGCAGTGTCCCCTCGGGGTCTGACTTCAATCATCAGTACAGCATCTTCAACTGCATAAAGCCATAAAGTCTCACCTTGCTGCACTGTACCACAATTAAGACGTTGTATTTTAGGATTGCGTCCCCAGTCAGCATAGTTCCACAGTCCGCCAAATTCCCAAACTCTACTGTAGGTCCAGCCCTCACTCAGAAAAAAATATTTCACTGTTTTGGTTTGGTTGTTAAGAAGTTTCCTTTTTAGTTTGTAATTTTTAAATAAGTAAAAAGACTTGAAGCTTTAAGCTATTTTTTCCAAAAAACCTTAACGAAACCAGCTTATCTATAAGCATTCTCTTCAGGGAAAGTTTCGTTAAACTCTTCAATTAATTCGTCTAGTTCTTCAAGTGCTTGGTCTACGTCGATTCTTAAAGTTCCTAAATTAGGTCTTTCTAAAAGTTCGACTAGTGAATCTCTACTGTCGGCAATTTTAGCAATTTTGGCTTTGATATCAATTTTGTCCATATTTTTGTTTAAGTGAGTATCCAATAGCTCTAGAATAGACAATATTGATAAATTTAAACAATTTTTTTACTTTTTTACTTATGTTGCGTAAAATACCATTAGCGGCTGTGGGTTTAACTGTCGGAGGAATTTTAACTGCTGTTGGTTTTTATGCCTATGCTGTGGGATTGAATACCCTAAATTTAGCTGGATTTTTTTATGGAATTCCTTTATTGTTGGGTGGTTTAGCCCTGAAAGCTGCGGAATTAAAGCCTGTTCCTTACACGGTTGAGACTAGTCCTGAAATCAAACAATTGCGATCGCAAGCAACTCCAACTCAAGAACAGTTGCGTAAAGATGTAACTCGTTATCGCTATGGGCAAGAGGCTCATCTAGATGAATCTTTAGCTAAGTTAGGTTTGAGTCCTACTGACGAAGAAAGACCACAATTAGTAGGAATTCAGGAACAATCAAGAGACGGTGCTTATACTTTACTCATGGAATATTATTCACCGTTTTTCTCTTTAGAAGAATGGCAGCAAAGAAGGGAGAAAATTGAAAAGTTTTTTGGCCCTGATATTACTGTAGAAATTGCGCAACCAGAAAAATCTAAGATTCACCTTGCTTTAATAGGTAATAAAAAATAGCGTTTTCTTAATGAAAATCAGCATCCCAAATACCAATATAAAGGTTATTTTCGGAATTTCGCTGAACTACTCCTTCTAAATTGTTAGCTTGAAAATATTGCTCATCGCTTTGATTGAAGAAGACTTGTTCGATATTTTGCTCAATTTCTGGCGAATAATTATTTAATAATAATTTCTGTACTGTCTGTTGAATTGCTATTAGATCATCAACAGACTCAGCAAAACAAATTTCTGTTTGACGTATAGTCCCTGTTTGAAGATCAACTAAATAACCTAAGTCATATTGATTAACAGCCATGTTTTGATATGACAATGCTGTACTATTTCCCCAATAGCCTTGAGTTTGTTGAGTAGGATTTCCTAATGTGTTAATTACTTCCTCATGGGTAGTACCAATGGGAAGACTAGGTATTTTTGATGGTTTTAACAAACTTGTTGCTGCTTTGATTTTTGAATTACTAGATTTTGTATATGACTTGTCTAATTTAGATGTTGATTGATTTAATTTTGGTGGTGAACTAGTTATTTTTGGAGATGAGGTTTTTATTGTAGATTTATATACTACTGAATCATCAATATTATCTTGATTATTGTTGGCAGTTAATTGAGTAAAATCAAAATTTAATAAACTATAAAAAATGCCAATTACACCTAACCCCAAGCAAAATAATATTGAGGTAATTTTAATTTCTGGAGTTAAATATAATTGCTCTTTTGGCTGACTAACTGGACTAATTATAGAGTCTGAAATTACTATAGACTCAGAATGCAAGGCTTTTAACATTTCATCAGCAGATTCAAAACGCTCTTGAGGGTTAATACAAATTGCACGATTAATAACTCTTGCTAAGTTAGTTTGTAATTTAAAATCCTCTGGCTGCCATAAATATTGATTACGTTTGCTATCCCAAGTTAATTGGGATGGAGTCTTTCCAGTGAGTAAATAAATAGCAGTTAAACCTAAGCTATAAAGATCGCTAACATAAATTGATTTGCCTTGTTTATGTTCTGGAGAACTATATTCATGTAAGCTGGGTTGATTTAGTTGTGATTCTATTGCTAATTCTTTAACTCCACCAAAGTAAATTGGCACTGGTAGGTGTTTGGTTTTTGTAAATTGACTCGACAAAATATCCTGACGCAAGATAATATTTCTAGGTTTTAGCTGACGGTATACAATTCCATAGCTATGAATATACTTGAGAACGGCTAAAATACTAATCAATATCTGTTTGACTTCTGTTTCTGGTATTTCTCCTTGTTGTTCTACCTTTTGTTTTAAGGTTATACCGTTAATCCACTCACGGACTAAATAAAAATCTTCTCCAATCATAAAATGCTCATAAAGCCGAGGAATCTGGTGATTTTTACCACTAAGCCTTTTGAGGATATTAGCTTCCTTTTGAAATAAAAACTTGGTTTCTTGTACTTGAGGATTGCCTAAAATTGGTCGAAATTTTTTAATTACGTAGCGACGAGAAGATAATGAGGATTGGTCTTTAGCCAACAAGGTTTCGCTAAATGTACTTTGACCAAGAATTTCTAAAATAAAGTATTTATTTTGTAAGATATTACCTGTCATAAAGGCATAAATAATGAGTAACGAAATTTAGTATTACTTAAAGTTTAAATGAATTAGTATTAGGAATTCTATAACCTGGCACACTAAAGTTCTAAAGATTTTCTGCTCGCTCTTCAAACACTTGTTAAATCTATAGAGTATTATTTTTAATTAATTAACAGCAGTATATTTCAAATGAAAGTCTTTATTACCACTGTAATTGGAACGATAAGTTTTTGTTATTTAGTTGTCTTTGGCTGGAATAATCAACAGGTACGGTCAACTGAAAGACATATTACCTGTTCTTATAATCCGCAGTCAGGAAAACCAAATCCTCTGGGCATGAGAACTTTAATTACGGCAATTGAAGAAAAAGGTAATTCTACTTTTATATATGAACAGTTTCCGTCAACAGTATCGGGAAATAAACCCATTACAGTGGAAATAAAAAGAACTATGATTTTTTATGATACTGAGATTGAAGAAGCCCGTGCAGCACTAAGAGCAAATTCTAACTATTATTCAGAACTTGTGGGGTATCCCGATTCTGAAGGATTTACTTCAGTTGATGAAGTTTTGGAATGTAAGTAGTAGCGAGAAATATAATTAATATGCGATCGCTCTAATTACTAAGAAAAAGTAATAACCCTACCGCCTGGCTTCAATAATCGCCATCAAAGTTTTAAAGATGAGCGATCCCGCTCATACTCAAGATAAACTAAAAAAGGAAGCTTCTCGACTGTAAAATTATTTAATACCTAGTAACTATAAGGCGATAACCTGCATCGTACTCTGCTTGCTGTTTGAGATAGCCATATTTTTGTTCCCAAACACCATTATTGAGATCGGCAGTTAATCTCTCTATCCCTTCTGTTAATTCCGTCTCAGGTATTTTGGCAAAAGTAGAAATACCATTACGTACTTGAGGATTTAAATAAATTTCTGGTTGACACCAGCCAGCAGCAGCAAATAAATCACTTAAATCGGATGGTAATAAAAAAAGGAACGATTTCAACTGATTTGTGAGTAATTTGGCGAACTTTTTGAGCGATAGCTTGAGTATCAGGAAAAGTATCTAAGGTATCGCGGATAAAGTCGGGAAAATACTCTGTTAACCAAAAATCTGGGATTTTATGCTGCTCAAAGGCAAAAATAACTATTTTACCTGTTGTGACAATGCGATTAATTTCTTTAATTCCCGCAGTTAGATCTTGGAAATGATGCAAGGCTAACATAACTATTGCAGCATCTACAGATTGAGCAGCTAAAGGAATTGCTTCAGCTACAGCAGTTACCCAACTAACCTGGGGATGAGGCTGCGCTTGACTTTGCATAGTTTCTGATGGTTCGATCGCAATGACTTGATAACCTTGATTAGCGATCACATTACTATAATTGCCTGTACCTGCGCCAACATCAGCAATAATCTTACCTGGAGGTAAATCCAACAAACTCAGCAATTGCTCAACTATTCTGGGATCTGCCTGACGAGTGTGGTTATATCCTTTTCCGATTGCATTATACAAAGTCATTTTTTTGTCAACATTGGTGAATTAAGGTTTGATGGCTCAAATCATCGTTTTTAGTAAATAATTAAAGGCTAAGAGCTAAAAGCTAATAGCTAATAGCTAATAGCTTTTAGCTACGAACAGTAATGCTATCGGTTTCATACAATTAAATCACCAGCGTTTTTTCACCATAATCTAGCTGGCGGAACATCTGCTAAGGCAGCATCGGGTAAAACATAAGAACTACCAATTAATTGTTCATCCCAGTCAATAATTTCGGGAAAGCGGATATTAGGTAAGACTTTGACGGCAAATATTTCTTGTACGGCATCTTCAAATTTTAAAAAGGCAAGAGTTTGACAAGTTTCCAAATTAACTACCCAAACACCGCAGATTCTTTCATTTAGTTTTGCTGTTAAAGGAATACCACTAAACACGGCTGTTTCTCTTACCTGAGATAGTCCTATAAAAGCCAGTGAACCATAAAAATCTATACCGCGAGTAAAACCAGGCAATGTAGTCACAGTTTGCAATTTGCCAGTAGCTTGATCGCAGATTGATAAACTACCTTCTCCAGATTCTAACACCCACAGGCGATCGCCATACCAACGAGGCGAGTGAGGCATGGATATACCTCGACTAATGATTTCATTGTTTTCCACATCAATTAAAATTCCCCCTCTGGCTTTATTAACGCGCCAGCCACCCTGACTATCGGTTTCTCCCAGTGCCGTAACATACTTCGGCTGTTGATTTACCATTCCCAAACCATTGAGATGACAGCGATCTTCTGGAGTTAATGCCGTTACAAACTTGGGTCGCCATTGAGGAATAAAACTATAATCATGATCTAGAGTGCAAAGACAAGAAAAACGAGTATTAACAAACCATAAATCAGTATTGTTTACTCCTCCCCATTCCATCTCATGAATATCAATATCTCCTGTAATATGAGCTTGACGAGGTAGATAACAAGCATCATGCTTGCCTGGTGGTTCAATTTTGGCTGCTACTGCGAGAATATTATTTAATTTCCAGATCTGATTACTACAACCAATTGCAATCTTGTGACGATTTACTGCAATTCCCATCGGTTTCTGAAACATCCGAAAATGAGTATTAATATAGTCGCCATCAGCACGCAAGATAATTAGTTTCCCTGCTTGATAAGTGGAAATAACTAAAGAAATCCCTAATTGACTCAAAATATTGGGAAAATTACTAGTGTGAACACTCCGCATTGGTTCAGCTTGTGAAGTTGCAGAGTCTTTAGCTTCGTGTTGGGACATATATTTTGTAGGGATAGAAAGTCAATTAAAAGAAATGAGCGATCGCCCTGAATTATGGAGAAGTTTTTTCCAGTGAATAATCTTTAATTAATATTTCTGCTGGAATTCCTAAATCTTGGTTTAAACTCAGTTTGGCGATAATCTATTCTTTAGAATTGTAAATAGTGCATTATTTGCGATGTTAACTCACGATTAAGATTTAGACGACGTTGAAGGTCGACAAGATTACAATACCTACCATTTTTCTGCCGATCTTCTAAAAAAATAGTAGCTAAATCCGTATTTAAACCAGGAAGAGCTAGTATTTCCTCAAATGTAGCTAGATTAGGATTAATTTTCTCTGGACTTAAAGAACTTAGGCGATCATAATAAGCAAAAACAAGGATTGGTTCGTAAGGTAGAAGACGCTGTACGGGAACACTTATAGCAGCAGCCACATCTTCTAGACAAAGCAATTGTATGCCCATTTTAACTAAATCTACCAGCGATCGCGCCTGATGAATAGAAAACCCTGGTAGCCTTAACCAATCATCGATTGTCGCCTGATTAACATCAATCCTGATTCCTAATTCTACAGCGATCGCTATTTCTGGTAATGACTGAAAACGATAGTAAGGATCGTTAGCAATTTTTTTTCTAATCCCAATCTGAGACAGTTTAAACATAATTCATCCCTCATCGTTTTAAGCGATATGATCAAGTAACTGACTACGTTTTTGTTCAAATTCATATTCTGTAAGCAAGCCCTCTGCGCGTAGTTGATCTAACTCTCGCATCGCTTCGGCGATCGCTTTTACCTGGGGCGAAGTATTAAGATTTAAATTATATTGGCTATGTCCATTAAACTGACGTTCAAATTGTTCTATATCTTGAACGATATACCATACCGCATCAATGGCAGCAGCAATACGGGGAATGGGTGTAGACCATAAAAGTATGTAGATTAGTCCCCACAATGGCTGTCCTAAGTAAAGTTTATGGAGTCCAGCGATCGGTGTAATTGTACCTAACAAAGCCAACGCTACAGCCACACGACGATTTTTATGATGTTTAAAAAATTTGTCTAGCACTGACATAGATCTTTTGACTAAGCTTCAGAATTCCATTTACTTTAGCTTATTTTTTGGCAGAATTCCCCCAATCTCTCATGAAAAAAGACAGGGAGACAAAAAGTGAACAAACCCGATCGCCTGTGATTTATCCAGAAGATGAGTTTATAAGCAGGATAATGTTGAGAAACAATACATTGTGTTAACAAAAATATCTTTTATGAATGATTCTCAAAGAAAATTAGAAAAATTAGATATTATCAAAGTAATAGTTATAAAACCAATTAGAAGTTATATTTCGTTTTGGTTTGTTGATCCCCAAGCGTTTTCTACTCAAAGCCAGTTTCTAATTGAAGTTTTTAATTACACATCTATTCGCTAATTTAAGGAAACCAGAGATCATGAAAGCTTCTACTAATAATTCTTCTACTAATAATTTAGGACAATCAGTTATGTTAGCTCTACTTTTAGCAATAACTAGTCTAGGGGTAATTGTTGTAATGTCATTAGCCAGCGCTCAATAAGAATGCAACCGTTCACCCCCACCCTAATTATCAACGAGAGAATAAGAATTTCGTCGATTTTTCAGAGGGGGTGTAAATAATTACTCCCAAACCATTAATTCATTAGCTGTCGCGCAAAATTGTTTTGGACACTAAACGAGTCTTCTTGCGATCGCTTTGAGATAAGTCTTTACCAATTTGTAACCGAGTAGCGTTGGCTTGTAGCACGGTTGCCCCTTCCTTGTCTCCTAGTTGCAGAGCTGTTTTGGCAGCTGACTGTAACATAGTAGCTGCACCAGTGTGATCGCCTTTTTGCAATTTACTTTCAGCAATTTGAGTTTGACGATATTTAGCCAAAGTCAAAACATGATTATGAACAATGTCGCTGGGGTGAGGTTGGTACTTAGTTTGAGACTCTAGTTCAATCGCCACAACATCTGAATGTAGCTTTTCTTGATTAATATTAGGGTCATCATAGCGTAGCTGCACAGCAGCAATTTTATGTCTGCCTGGGGGTAATTGGTTGACATAAAAATTAATCAAAATAATTCGAGGTTGATCTACCATTAAATCTCCCAGGCGGACGGAAAAATAGTTACCTTCTAGTTGAATTGGCAACTCTATTGTTTCAGGGGCTACTTGAGCAACGGGTTTTAATTCTGCCAGCCTCACTTTAGGCATCAATTCCAATGTCAGAGAACTGTTAGTTAAACCGACAGATTGAGCGCGAGCAAAAAGTCGCTCAAACTCATGGATTGCGTGTTCTGGCTTTTCAATATAGGCTAAAACTCCCTGTGCCGAATCAGCAATTTGCTCTAAAACATCTTGATTCCAATGTTCTCCAAAACCCAGAGTGTCGATAGTAACGTTATACTCGGCTGCTAAATCAGCCAATTTGAGACAACGATTATTATCTCCATGCTCATTCTCGCCATCGGTAAGTAAAAAGATCCGCGAAACACAATGTTGATTGTGAACAGCAACTTCTTTAATACCTAGACGCAAGCCTTCATCAATGGCAGTTCCACCATCAGCAACCATGAGTTGAATTTTTTCTTTGATGGCTTCAATATTGGTAACTAATTGATTGGGAACTATTACTGTTGCTTGATGATTAAAACTAACAACACTCAGGCGATCGCCTGGTTTCAGCTTTTCTACAATACCAATAGCTGCTTGTTTAACCATTTCTATCGGTTTATTCGACATTGAACCACTGCGATCCAAAACCAAACACAAATTTAGAGGTAATTCTCCAATTTGCGCTTCAGGAACAGCAGATATTGCCAAAGATAGTTGACGCTGACTACTATTTAGTTGAGCATCAATATTGGTATCACTTAGATAAGACTGTAGACCAACTCTCATAGTTGTTAGGGAGAATAAAACTTATGACTCTATGATATTGGTTTTGTGCTATTTCCGTGTTGATTTCCGACAGATTAGAAGTTTTAGGGAGTAAAAATTACTAAAAAGCTCTATTCAATCTGGATGGCTGTAGGAGAAGAAGTATTACCACTGCTACCAGGAGTGTTAGAACCCTGGCGAAAGTCTGCATAAAGGCGATCGCGCCAAGCAAAAAATGGTTCAAAGGTAATATTATCAGCTAAACCTGGAATACCTTTACCTTTTAAAGGCTCGGGAATATCCAAATAAGAACCTGCGGGGAATTTTAATAAAATACTCAAGCCTGCTACCGCTAAGTCCGCTAAGCTAGGCGTGTCTCCAGTTAAATAGGGTTGATGTTGCAAAATTAAACACAGAGCTTCCAAATCTTGAATTAAACTTTTTTTAGCTTCTTTGACGGCTTCTCCCCCAAAACCGACACCAGTTCCCAAAACGTCCAATAATTCTCCAGGAATCGCGCCTATTGCTATTTTAAGCAAGTCGGGAGTATTGACTGGTAAGATCGAAGTCCGAAAATTTTGGTTTTGATTTAAGGCTCCAATAAAAGCTTTTCTGCCCTTTAAGCCAATCGAGGCATCTGCCCATTCTTCCATTAATAAACACTGACCTTTTGCTAAAGGATCGCTAGGAATGATTGGGCGTTCAGGATATTTCCGTTCCAAATACAGAGCAATATCTGTCGAATCAGCAACATAGGTGCTGCCATCTTTGAGGACTGGTACTTGGCGACTACCAGATTTTTGCATTAATTCAATTTGTCCTACCCCAGGAGTAACTTCAATTTTGCGGTATTCTAATTGTTTGTAATCCAGAATCAGGCGAACTTTTTCTGAATACTGAGATAACTCAAATTGATATAGTTCTAGCATTAAAACTCCTTATTATCGAATCAACTCGATGATTTACAATTGTTAATTTAGCTTGTTTAAAGAGTTGGTAACATCTGCCTTCAGTCTAAACATCTTAATTGGCGTAAATACAAAATCCTTTATTTGTCTTTAGAAAAAAAGACTAAACAAGTGTGCATATTCAGTGTGCATATTCATTGAAGACCAATCGTACTTTAAAATTAATCAAAATATTATTTTTAAGGTCTAGAAATATTATGTCTCATAAAATTTTATCTCTTGGTATAGTATTCAGTATCTTAGTTCCTAACGTAGTTTTAGCAGAACAGGTAATAATCCAACAAGGTAGTACCAGTGCTACAGCAGTTGGTAGCAATAATTATGCTGCTAGTAGTGTGCATCAAGCTGCAACCCAAAATCAGAATGCTATTATTAATGATCCAAACCAAACTGCTATTCAACAAGGACAGAGTAATACAGCTGCGATCGGTCAAAATAATGCTGTAATCAGTAATATTGAGCAAAATAGTGTTCAAAATCAATATGGTAATCCCAATAATCAATTAGGGATACAAAGTGCTACTGATAATGCTGCCGCGATCGGCAACAATAATACTATTATCAATAGTACTGGGCAGTATAATCTTCAAAACCAATGGAGTTATTAAAATCCTTAAGAAGGTGTTTGCCAAGTAAATCTTAAGATACTCAAAAACTCTAATTTTGTTGGGTTACGGCAACAAGTTTCTTAGCGGTGAATTTCATAATACCTACTAGCTTAACCCTACACAACTACTAAATTCTGTTTCACAAGCCAGATAAATTATAAAAATAGTCTGTCGATCTTGGCTTTCTAACCCAATTGTGCCATTCAAAAGCTGAACGAGATTTTTGGCTAAAGCAAGTCCAATACCAGTTCCTCCAAACTGCCAAGGATCGTGACTGGGAATTCGGTAAAATTTATCAAACACTCGTTGTTGTTCTGAAGGTGGTATTTCTACTCCTGTATTACTCACACTGAGTTTTATTCCTTTATCGATGGTTTGAGCGGAAATGGTAATAGTTTCGCCTGCGGGGGTATATTTACAGGCATTGTTAATTAATTCTGTCAGAATCCGCTTAATGATTGAGATATCAGATTTAAACTGGGGTAAGTTCTCTTCAATATCAATTATCAGTGTTTGTTCTTGAGTATCAATCCGTTCTGTAAAAGGCTCGATAATTTGTGGTAGCCAGACTGCAAGATCAATCCACTGCATAGTAATCATTGCTTTTTTGGCATCGATGTAGCAGAGAGTTAATAAATCATCGACTAAGTGATTTTGCCTTTTGCAAGCAGTACGAAAAATATCTAAAACTCTGGTGAAGGTAGCAGATCTTTTTGTACCGATTTCTTCATCTAGTAGGGCTTCTAGGGTTTCTGAGGCAAGTTGAATGCTGCTCATGGGAGTTCGTAATTCATGAGAAATAGTCCGCAAAAAATCATCTTTGATCACATTGAGTCTGGCAAGTTCTTTAATTTGGATTTGTGATTGTTGATAGAGTCGAGCTTGGCGAATAGCGATCGCGCATTGAGTAGCTACCTGTTCTACCAGCATGATTTCAAATTTGTCAAAATATTCATTTTTGGGACGTAATAGCCAAAGATTGCCTAAAATTCCTTGATTATCAAAAATAGGACAAGCTAGCCTGGTTGCTTGGGTGTTGAGAGGACTAAGTTCTGGTACTTTCTCGACAAACTGAAGTGAGTGTTTTTGTAGTAATTGTTGATAAAGTTCAGGAAAATCTGCCACTTCTCTGACTAGTCCCTGGCAGTTGGGAGACTCAATGCTATATTCATAAGCAATAGTAACTGTGGTGCGATCGCTATTATAAAGTTCAATTTTACAGCGATCAATATTCAAGATTTCTCCTATTTCTTGCGTCACAGTCTGGAGAATTTGGGATTCATCGAGACTATCTCGGACTTTTTCAGTTATTTTGCGGATCAAAGTCTCAAAGCGAACTGAGTTTTGTAAGCTGCTAGTGCGTTGTCTGACTTTTTTTTCTAAATAGGTATTTAAACTCTGAACTTGTTCATAAAGTTCCGCCTGTTGTATGGCAATTCCTACTTGAATTGATAACTGTGTTAGGAATTCTACGTCTGAAGTTTCCCATTGACGAGGAGAGTCACACTGATGAGCTATTAAAAGTCCCCATAGTTGTTCTCTGGCGATAACTGGTACAACTAAATTAGCTTTGATCCCAAATGAGTTTAATACCTCAGCATAACAAGGAGTTAAATTGGCTGTAGCAATATCGTTTAATATATTAACTCTGCCATGCTTATATTGTTCCAAATGGTTTGTAGTAAAACAGGGATCTTTGATTTTAAATCCCACCACGGTATGAGCGGGGTTTTTAACTGATTCCGTAACGATTACCCCACTCCAATCAGGCTCAAAACGGTAAATCAGCACCCGATCTGTTTGCAAAAATTCTCTTACTTCAACAACAGTTTGATTGAGAATTACTTCTAGATCTAGAGACTGCCGAATTCGTAGGGCGATCGCAGCGAAGATATTTTCTTTTCCTTTACTAGCAGAAGAATTCACAGAATTATTGTCAGATTTGGATTCGGACAAAAATATTTTACCTATAAAAAATTATTGTCTATCATTTTAAATCTTAATGTTTTTTAAAGGTTATTGGCGAAATATTAATTAATTGTTAAAAACGCTAATTACTTTGAGCTATTTAAATCTTAATTCATCATTAATTTAGGTATTTAGACTCATAAAATCTGGTAGTTTTTATGAACAAATGTTAAGCAACCACTCCTGACTATATAGTCAGTAATATCAACGATTAGGTATGAATGCAGCAGAACTATTGAGACAATATCAATTTGGAGTTAGAAATTTTCAACGGGTTGATCTTGCTCAAGTAATTCTTCAACAAGCTAATCTATCCCAAATCGACTTGAGCTATGCAGTGTTAATTGAAGCTGACTTTACAGGAGCAAATTTAGAAGCAGCAATTTTATATCAAGCTACTTTGGATCTAAGTAATTTAAGTCAAGCCAGATTGACTCAAGCTGATCTAAGGGCAGCCTCTTTAAAATCAGCACTTTTATACAAAGCCTCTTTATGGCAAGCAAAATTAGAAAAAGCTAATCTTAATCAAGCAATTTTACAAAGAACATTTTTACGAGAGGCAGATCTTAGTCAAGCTATTTTAAGGAAGGCTAATCTTCAGCAAGCAAACTTAATTGATGCCAATTTAACTGGGGCAGATTTAACAGGAGCAAAGCTTGATAATGCTTTTTTGCAGTCGGCGAATTTATTTCAAGCCTGTTTAGATGGGGTAGATTTAAGTCAAACGATTTTAACTGGTGCAACTATGCCTGATGGCAGTTTGTATAAGGGATGAGGAGCAGAGGTCAGAAGTCAGAAGTCAGAGGTCAGAAGTCAGAGGTCAGAAGTCAGAAGTCAGAAGTCAGA
>CAYMWC010000118.1:0-17204 GCA_964393695.1 uncultured Pleurocapsa sp. | reverse complement strand
GCTGCTCAAGATCTGTGACTTGGATATTAAACCCAGAGAAGATATAAGCATTAAGCTTGAAAGAATAAAGATGGAAAAAGCTACGATAACCACCAACAACCCCAGCTATTTCAGCTTGATTTAAAGTATTAAGTTAGGACGTTTGGGAATTCAACTCGGTAATTTGAATGATTAGACATTCTCAATTCCCCCAAACCTTAGAATTGATATGATATTTTCTAACATTAACTATCTAAATGTTAAGATAGAGTAGAAAATATCTTAGAGGTTTAACTAACCTGCTCGACCAACTATTGCATTAGAACGAGCAGATTAATTCAAGAGTTACAGAAAACAATTACTCAATGTTTGCCTGTAATTATTGGTAGATGTTAGCGGAGTTATTTTGGCTAGTATAGTTGTCGTTATAAGTATCACCATAATAACCGCCAAAAGCAACCTGCTCAGTAGCATTGAAGTTACCCTGCTGAACTGCTGCAAAATCATCATCAAAGCTATAGTAAGAAGAGTAGTAGCCACCGTAGTATCCACCAACTACTTCACTAGTCTCTTCAGCGTTTAAAGTGTTAAACTCAGAAGCGTTCAAGTTTAGTTCGTTAATTTGAATTTTAGACATTTTTTGTTCTCCAAAAAATTAGTGTTTTGAGCTATTTGTTCTTTACCTGATAAATAGTATTGCTATTTATTGGTAGATGTTAGCGGAATTATTTTGGCTAGTATAGTTGTCGTTATAAGTATCACCATAATAACCGCCAAAAGCAACCTGCTCAGTAGCATTGAAGTTACCCTGCTGAACTGCTGCAAAATCATCATCAAAGCTATAGTAAGAAGAGTAGTAGCCACCGTAGTATCCACCAACTACTTCACTAGTCTCTTCAGCGTTTAAAGTGTTAAACTCAGAAGCGTTCAAGTTTAGTTCGTTAATTTGAATTTTAGACATTTTTTGTTCTCCAAAAAATTAGTGTTTTGAGCTATTTGTTCTTTACCTGATAAATAGTATTGCTATTTATTGGTAGATGTTAGCGGAATTATTTTGGCTAGTATAGTTGTCGTTATAAGTATCACCAAAATAACCACCAAAAGCTGCTTGCTGAGTATAGTTGGCGTTCACTTGATCAACTACTGCAAAGTCATTATCACTGTAGTAAGAAGAGTAGTAGCCACCATAGTAGTAACCACCAACTACTTCAGTAGTTTCTTGAGCGTTTAATACTTCTAATTCAGAATTGTTGTTTAATTCGTTGATTTGAATTTTAGACATTTTTTGTTCTCCTTAATATAAGAAAGAATGTTTTTTTCTTGTTTCGAGAGTTGTTTTCTTTCTCGATGATTTCATTGTGCAACAGCAAAATTAAAAAAACAACTGTTCAGAGCAGGTTAAATAGACACAACTATCAGAGTTTTGTCCGCAATTTTTGAACATGGTGTTTGCTCCTAGTTAATTAATAGTTAACCTAGGTGGTGAAATAATTTTAAGCAATTAAATTATCAATTTATTGTTTTTTTAATACTTGTTGAAGGCTATTAATAAAAATCAAATCAAAATTAATTTACCAACAAATCGCTGATTTTAAGTATTAAAACCTTTATAAATTGTGACAAAACACAAGCACACTGAGCGACTTCAATCAGAAATCTGTCAATCCGAGAGAAATGTTAAGACATATTAAGAGGAGTTATGTGTATTTAAAGTATCAAAAAATAGCCTAAATAGTACTTATAAACTATAAAAATTCTGAAATAGCGACGAAAAAAAAATCTTGATAGGCTAAATCTATTGTTTAGTGATATAGAGAATGAAGGGTAATCGCACTAGTTTAAATGCCAGTTTACTCAAGCTAGATAATGCCAATTACAAAGCCTATAAAGACATTCGAGGTAGTTATCAGTTTGAAGACTTCACCTTGATTATTGACTATGTTCAGGGAGATCCTTTTGCTGCCCCTAGTCAACTACGGGTAATCATTCCCCAGACTATCGCCGATTTTCCCAAGCAACTATACCAATCCGTCAGTAGAGAAATAGCTTTACGAGACTACTTAGCCCGTCAATTTGCCCAAGCAGCAGCCCAATTAAGTTGTCATCGCGGTACAGGGAAAAGCGGTTTAATTGCGATCGCCCCTTTAGGACAAGAAGTATTAGCCAGGACAGCGGTATATATAAATGCTGAACAGTTAGAAGTGCGTTTTGTAGTCGGCTTACCTGCTAGGGGGAGAAGCATATTAGGTCGTCAAGCAGCCGAATTATTATGTCAAGACATACCTGAGATTGTTACCAACTCATTAATATATAGATCTCTAGATCCAGAAGCTATCCAACGACAAGTAGAAACCATCGAAGATGCAGACTGGCTACGTCAACAACTACCTAACCAAAATCTCGTCGCCTTTATAGCCAATGGGGCTATCTTACCCCGTCGCAGTGGTATCGATCCACGTCCTTTACTTGATGCCGTACCCTTTCAGTCTCCAACCTCTCTAGAAGTCGAATTCAATTGTCCCAACCAAGGAATAATTAAAGGCATGGGGATTCCTGCGGGGATTACTTTAATAGTTGGTGGTGGTTATCATGGCAAGTCCACGCTACTTAAGGCAATTGAATTAGGAATATACAATCATTTACCTGGAGACGGTAGAGAATATGTGGTGGCAAATCCCTTGGGAGTCAAAATTCGTGCTGAAGATGGACGCAGTATTGCTGGAGTAGATATCTCACCGTTTATTAACCATTTACCTCAAGGACGTTCAACTACTCACTTTTCCACTACTAACGCTAGTGGCAGTACCTCCCAAGCAGCCAATATCATCGAGGCATTAGAAGCAGGTGCAGAACTACTATTAATAGATGAAGATACTTCCGCTACTAACTTTACCATTCGCGATCGCAGGATGCAGGCTTTAATTACCAAAGACAAAGAACCAATTACCCCGTATATCGATAAAGTGCGTCAACTTTACACAGATTATGGCGTATCGAGCATTTTAGTCATGGGTGGCAGTGGCGACTATTTTGATGTTGCCGATCAAGTAATTGCCCTAGAAAACTACTTGCCTCAAGACGTTACTATCCAGGCAAAAGCGATCGCTCAACAATATATTACCAATAGAAATCCTGAAGGAGGAAGAAACTTTGGAAAGATTACCCCCAGAATACCTCTAGCTACCAGTATAAATCCTAGTCGGGGCAAAAAAGAAGTCCAACTCAAATCTCGGGGAATCGAGCAAATTACTTTTGGGATGGAGGATATCGATTTATCTGCTGTCGAACAAATAATAGATCGCGGACAACTAAAAGCGATCGCCCTAGCTATTGTCTATGCCAAAGAAAACTATATCGTTCAACAGCTAACCATACCTGAAATCCTCCAGCGAATTAACCAAGACATAGCCACATCAGGATTAGATCTTATTACTAATTTCCCTCAAGGAGATCTAGTTATGTTTCGTTCACTAGAATTGGCAGCAGCCTTAAATAGATTAAGAAGTTTGGAGGTTAAATAACTTTTTTGACTATAGATTTAGTAACTATTTCCAGTCTGTTCCAATCTTCTACTAGCAAGAGACATAGCATAACAGCAGATAAAATAAATTACGGCTACAAACAAATACACTTCTCCATAGCGTCCCAAATACTTAGGGTTAGAAATAATTGATTGCGACATTCCTAACAGATCAGTTAGACCGACGATCGCCAGTAAAGATGTATCTTTAAATAAAGCAATAAACTGTCCAACCATGCTAGGAATAACGGTTTTGAGTGCTTGGGGCAAAATAATAAATCCCAGAGTGTAAACAGGATTTAAACCCAAGGCTTTGGCTGCTTCCGTTTGTCCACTAGGAATGGCTTGTAAACCACCTCGCACATTTTCCGCCAAATAAGCAGCACTATAAATAGTAAAGCCTGCGATCGCTCTAATCACTCTATCTGGTCGTACATCAGCAGGTAAAACTAGAGGGAACATTACCTGTGCCATAAACAAGATAGTAATTAAGGGAAAACCTCGAATTAATTCAATATAAGCAATCGATAACCAACGAATGACAGGTAGATCACTCTGTCGTCCCAATGCCAGTAATACCCCCAAGGGAAAACAAAGAACAATACTAGCGATCGCCACTGGGATAGTCAGCATTAAACCACTAATACGGTCTAAGGTGACATTCATACCAGTTAGTAATAGCCAAATATTCAAACTAAAGGTCAACAGCCAAATCAAGGGCAACCAGCTAGCAAAATTAGGAAATCTCTTACCAATTTGCTTACCAATTAAAGCAGTTACGATTAAGAACAATAACATCCCAATTAAAATTAGACTCGATTGCAACCCCCCTGGGATAGCAACGGCAATACAAGTAGCAGCGACGATGCCCAAAATAACTAGAATACGTCGATTAAACAAAACCGCAGCAGCATGGGCAAATATACCCCACGAAATACCACCTAAACCGACAATTATTCCTAATGTTACCCAAGCACGCCACAAAGCCTGGACAGGATAGCGTCCGACAAAAAACAAGCGAAAATTAGCTATTAATACTTGCCATTGGGCTTGAGTCGCTGCCCAACTAATTAAATTACTAGCCACCCAATAAACCAGCCAAAGACTCAGTAGAGTTAAAATATAGTTATACCAGGTACTAAAAAGATTTTTCTTTAACCACTGCCCTGGAGTAATCTGATTTACAGGGGGTCGATTTCTTGGTTCAATATTCGCTACATTCATAACCAAAACAGCAATTTTTTAGTGTATGCCTACCCTCAATAGTCATCAATATGCGATCGCTCTTCATACTAGTACACCACAACTGGGTATAGCTATTAATAATTACGCAGGGGATAATCGCGCTCAAGTTTGGGATTTGGGTCGAGATTTGGCATCTCATTTGCATCAATACTTACAAACTCTGCTTTCTCCCCAAACCTGGCAGGATCTTCAGTTTATAGCGGTAGCAAAAGGACCAGGAGGCTTTACAGGAACTAGGGTGGGAGTTGTCACAGCCCGTACCATTGCTCAACAATTAGATATTCCTCTGTTTGGTATTTCTAACCTAGCAGCAGTGGCAGCAGCCCAAAACTATCAAGGTAACGAGCTATTAGCAGTACAAATGGATGCTAGACGAGAACAATTATTTGTTGCTATTTATCGACTAGATAATCTGGGTAATCTCCAGACATATTTAGAAGATACTTTAATGACTTCTGAAGTTTGGCAGGCAACCTTAAATAACTTAAACACTCCTTATAAATTAATCACAGTTGAGGGAAATATTGCTGCTACTGTAGCCAATGTCCTGGATTTAGCTTACACTACTTGGCAACAGGGTAAATCACCTCACTGGTCGGAAGTTGTCCCTTTTTACGGTCAACACCCAGTTAATCAGTGACCAGTCATCAGTTAACAATCAACCATTATCAGTAATTAGTATTCATTATTGATGGATAATGATTAGAATAATCATAAGTTTTCCATATAATTATATAGCTAAACGTATTATTTAATGACTTCAATTCTGATTAGACAGCCTCAACTCAATGCCCCAACTATACGCCAACTTGATAATGGCTTGACTATTATTGCCGAACAAATGCCCGTCGAAGCGGTAAACCTTAATGTTTGGATTAATGTCGGTTCAGCCAAAGAAAGTGATGAGCTTAATGGGATGGCACATTTCTTAGAACATATGGTGTTTAAAGGCACACCCAACCTGAAAATTGGCGAGTTTGAGCAATTAATTGAGGACCGAGGGGCAGTAACTAACGCTGCTACTAGTCAAGATTATACTCACTACTACATAACTACTGCTCCCAAAGATTTTGCCGAACTAGCACCTCTACAGTTAGATGTGGTCTTAAACCCGACTTTAGATAATGAGGCTTTTGAACGGGAAAAACTAGTAGTTTTAGAAGAAATTCGTCGATCTGAAGACAATCCTCGTCGTCGCACCTTTTATCGTTCGATGGAAGCTTGTTTTGAGATTTTACCCTATCGCCGTCCCGTACTCGGGCCTGGATCAGTAATTGAGGATTTGCGATCGCAACAGATGCGCGATTTTCATGCTGCCTGGTATCAACCTCAGTCGATGACCGCAGCTGTAGTTGGTAATTTACCCACAGAAGAGTTAATTGAAATTGTTACCCAAGGATTTGACCAGCATTATCAGGTTAAGGAAGGATTTGCTAAAAATAATACTCCTTCAGTAAGTCCAGAACTACCTTTTACTAACATAGTTCGTCACGAGTATACCGACGAGACGTTACAACAGGCACGCTTAGTAATGGTCTGGCGTGTTCCAGGTATGGAAGATTTGGACGAAACCTATGCTTTAGATATTTTGGCGGTCATTTTGGGACAGGGGAAAGTATCCCGTCTCTTTCGAGAGTTACGAGAAGAAAAAGGGTTAGTAACTCAAATTGGGGTCAGTAACATGACCCAAACCCATCAAGGAGTATTCTATATTTCTGCCAGTTTACCGACTGAAAATATTACTGAAGTAGAACAGGCGATCGCACATCAGATCAAGACTATTCAAACCGAACCCATCGCCACCAAAGATATTGAGCGGATTCGGACTCAGGTAGCTAATCGATTTATCTTTGCCAACGAAAGACCAAGCGATCGCACTAATCTTTATGGGTATTATTATTCTCAGTTACAGGATTTAGCACCAGCCCTCAATTATGCCCAACATATTCAAGCTATCTCTGCCTCAGACTTACAAACAGCAGCTCAAAAATACCTAAATCCAGAGGCTTATGGAGTGGTAGTGATGAAACCTACTTGTTAAAAACGTGAAGCATAATTAGAGCTAGTAACCAAACAAGTAAGCAACACCATAACTTAAATTTCTTACGGATAAAATAAAAATAATGTAATAATTTTGAGCCTGATCTTGATTTCGGTAACGTTCATGACTTCAAAGAGGCTGGATTTAGGCTAGTTTCAGAATATATTATCTTTAAATAATTCAGGAAAATCTATGACAGCGACATTTTGTGAATATAAGCCAGGACTAGAAGGTATTCCAGCTACAAAATCTAGTATTAGTTTTGTTGATGGTCAAAAAGGAATTTTAGAATATCGTGGTATTGCGATCGAAGAATTGAGTAAAAATAGTAGTTTTCTAGAAACAGCATATTTACTTATTTGGGGAAAATTACCCGAGGAACAACAGCTAGAAGAATTTGAAACTGATATTCTCTATCATCGCCGTATTAAATATCGCATTCGAGACATGATGAAATGTTGTCCTGAGACTGGACATCCTATGGATGCTCTGCAAACATCCGCAGCAGCGTTAGGCTTATTTTACTCTCGTCGTGCCTTAGATGACCCTGAATACATTAGAAAAGCGGTAGTTAGAATATTAGCTAAAATCCCGACCATGGTAGCTGCATTTCATCAAATGCGTCGGGGTAATGATGCTATTCGACCTAATGATGAACTCGACTATGCAGCCAACTTTTTGTATATGCTGACTGAGAGAAAACCTCATCCTCTGGAAGCCAAAATTTTTGATGTTTGTTTGACTCTCCATGCAGAACATACGATAAATGCTTCAACTTTTTCGGCAATGGTAACTGCTTCAACTTTGACCGATCCTTATGCAGTGGTAGCCTCCGCTGTAGGTACGCTAGCTGGCCCACTTCATGGAGGAGCAAATGAAGAAGTATTATCAATGCTAGAAGAAATTGGTTCAGTTAGTAATGTTCATTCCTACGTCGAAAATCTCATAGCTAATAAGCAAAAAATCATGGGTTTTGGGCATCGAGTTTATAAAGTCAAAGATCCTAGAGCCAGCATCTTACAACAACTAGCCGAACAACTATTTGACGAAACAGGACACGATCTCTACTACGATATCGCTTTGGAATTAGAAAAAGTAATTGAAGCACAATTAGGACATAAGGGCATTTATCCTAACGTCGATTTTTATTCTGGTTTGGTCTATCGCAAATTAGGTATCCCTGACGATTTATTTACCCCCATTTTTGCGATCGCTCGTGTGGCTGGTTGGCTGGCTCACTGGAAAGAGCAACTAGGGGTTAATCGTATCTTTCGTCCCACACAAATTTATACAGGAGAACACAACTCTCCTTATATTCCCATGGCAGAAAGGTAATTAAAAGATGAATTATAAATGATGAGGAATTACTAATTACTTTTCTTAATTGCTACTTGCTATCTGCTACTTGTTAATCATCCCTCTATAGATTGTTGGTCATTAATCAAAAAGTTGTTAAGATTTGTAGCATGACAAATTCTAGGCTACATAAACTCGGTAACTACCTTCGTCCCTACTGGCGGACGATTTTAATAGGCACAATTGCTCTCGTAATTGTTAATGGTTTGGGAGTATATATTCCTCTACTGATTAGAGATAGCATCGATCAGCTACAGGGAAAATTTAGTTTCGCTCAATTATCTCGCGTGGCATTATGGCTGTTACTGCTGTCGGCAGTCATGTGGTCTTTTCGGATGTTATCCCGGGTGTTAATTTTTGGCGTAGGTAGACAGGTCGAGTTTAGTCTCAAACAGAGAATTTTTCAGCATCTACTTACCATTGAACCTGGGTATTTTTCGGCTAATACTTCAGGGGATTTAATCAATCGTGCCACTAGCGATGTAGATAATATTCGTCGTTTGGTGGGGTTTGCGGTATTGAGCTTTGTCAATATCATTTTTGCTTACGGTTTTACTCTACCAGCGATGCTTCAGATCAACGTGCGGTTAACTTTACTAGCGATCGCCGTATATCCTGTGATGCTAATCACCGTACAATTGTTTAGTGGCAAGCTACGTCAATATCAGGAAGAAATTCAAGAAGAATTATCAGATCTTAGTGAGCTAATTCAAGAGGATATGAGTGGCATGGCTCTAATTAGAATTTATGCCCAAGAAGTTCCCGAAAGATTCGCATTTAAGCAAAAAAATCAAAAATTATTAGAGGCAAATCTCAAGTTAGCTAAAATCCGAAATATTCTGTTTCCCGTGATTGAAGGTCTTTCTTATGTTAGTTTATTAATTTTATTATGGCTAGGAACAGGAGCGATCGCCAATGGTCAAATTACCGTTGGTGATTTTATTGCTTTAACTTTATTTGTAGAGAGATTAGTTTTTCCTACCGCTTTACTCGGTTTTACCATTACAGCCTATCAACAGGGAGAAGTTAGTATTGATCGCGTCGAAGCAATTACCCTGGCACAACCTAAAATTAAAAATAGTCCCAACTCTATTGTTTTATCCGTAGAAGATATTCAGGGAGAAATTACCGCCAATCATCTTACCTATACCTATCCAGGTTCTAACACCCCAGCCCTATACAATTTAAACTTTACTATCAAGCCTGGAGAAACCGTGGCAATTGTTGGCACAATCGGTTCAGGTAAGTCTACTTTAACTAATGCTATTCTCCGTTTATTAAATATTGCACCAGGAGAACTATTTTTAGATGGTCACGATATCACTAAACTAGATTTAGCAACTTTAAGAAAAGCGATCGCTTATGTACCCCAAGATAGCTTTTTGTTTAGTACAACTATTAAAAATAATATCCGTTATGGTGAGCCATTAAGTGAAACTAGTGAGGTCGAACAAGCAGCCAAACAGGCACAAATTCACCCAGAAATCATGACTTTCCCGCAAGAATACGAAACCTTAGTTGGAGAACGAGGTATAACTCTATCTGGAGGACAGAGACAACGTACTTCTCTAGCTAGAGCTTTATTAGTAGATGCTAAAGTCTTAATTTTAGATGATGCTCTTTCCAGTGTTGATAACGAAACTGCCACCAAAATTCTCAATAGTTTATCTCCCACCACAGCCAAAAAAACTGTTATCTTTATTTCCCATCAATTATCTGCAGCAGCCACCTGCGATCGCATTTTAGTAATGAATGAAGGCAAGATTGTCCAAAATGGTACTCACGAAACCTTAGTACAAGAGCCAGGATTATATCAATCCCTCTGGCAACAACATCAGCTTAAGGAAGTGTTAAGTTGATGATTAGTAACTGTTTTAATCTAAACTGAGGTTAGTTAATGAATATTGCCAACCTTTTCCCCATACTAAAAAACTTATCTCATGCAGATAAACTGAAGGCGATCGAGTTTTTAACTATAGAAATCAATCAAGAGCAAGGTGAAATCACTGGGCGGTCAACGTTTGGAGGAGACCTCCAAACTACGCCCACTCAAAATATTTCAATAGAGCAATCTAATGTTGTAGTGTTAAACACTGATGATTATCACAAAATCATGGAAGAATTAGAAGAACTTGAAGAACTTCGCGCATACGATGAAGCTTTAGCAGCTAATGATGAAGCTATTCCTTTTGAACAAGCGATTTGGGAAAATTAGGTGAATTGCTTCGTTCAGACTTATTGATTTTTAGTTTTTAATTTTTAATTTTTGACTTCATATTTAACCACAATTAACTTTCCCTTCCAGAAGCCTCTCCCCTGCATTATTAGTGGGATAGGGGGTTAAAATCACGCCTCCATCCTGGGTAAATTTAATTCCTCTGGCTAGTTGAATTTTGCCTTGACTAGTTTTTATAGGTTCGGGAATAGCGTATGCAGATGTGACTTCACCATTAACGATGAGATTTTGAGAAGTTAATGGCTGATCTGGAGGCGCAGGAATACCACCTTTACCCTTAACGATTAAACTATTCTTAGCTGTTGTTTCCATGCTAGCTTGACAAGCTTGTGCAGTAGTTTGTTCTGCTTCGACTATATTGCTTGGTAATTCAGTTGCTCCCTGAACAGGATTGAGATCGGGAGTAAAGATGGAAACCGTACCATCTAAACCAAAATCTGAACTTGCATCAATATCATTGGTTCGATTATTATCAACGGCTTTTCTTGCTTCTATTCCCAACAAAGACTCAGTATTAATAGTAATTCTCCCTCCATTTCCCTCTGCTGCACTGGCAATGATATCGCTACCATTACCATCTATTTGATTGGGGAAAGCAACTATAAAATTGGCATCAATATTGACGTTACCACCATTAGCATTGTTGAATGCTTGAGCAGAGATCAGGCTATTGTTACGCATTGTCAAAGTGTCATCGATTTTGAGATTAATGTTGCCACCTTCACCAAATGACGTTTCTGCTAATAATTGACCGCGATCGCTGAGTTCAATAGAGGAAGATACAATATTAATATCTCCTGCATCTCCCAAACCTTCATTACTGACAATTACTTGCGCTCCATCACTGATACTTAATTGTTCTGTTTCTAGATTAATCTTACCGCCATCTCCTGTAGGTGTAGGTACGCCTATTGGAACTTGCGGGACTGAACTAGAAATAGCACTACGTGTTTTGCCGTCTGCTCCTGTACCTTTGAGTTCTATTAAAGAAGCTTTGGCTGTTAAAGTAGCACCTGAACCATCACCTAAAGTACCAGTGACTAACTGCGCTCCATTTTCAATAGTTAATTGTTGGGTTTCTAAGTTTAATTGACTGCTAGAGCCTGTAGCTCCTGACTGCACGAATGTTCCTAAAGCCGTGGGTATACCACTCAACAAAACAGATTCATCAGCTTGCACTGTAATAATACCTGCATCACCTATACCGTAAGTATCAGACCCTATCTGCGCTCCCTCACGGGCAATTAATTTATTTGTGGCGATCGCTAAATCACCACCTTTAGCACTACCGTCTAGAGAAGCTGCCGTATATAAAGCACTTCCTACTCCCGTTACTTCTATAGAGTCGCTAGCATTCACTTGAATAGTACCCCCTGGCTGTGAACCAGTGAAAGCGAAAATAGCCGAGCCACCGTCGAGAGTAACGTTCTTACCTTGAATCTGGATTGAGCCACTGCCGAGAGTGCTACTAACATCAATAGATGCTTTGTCTGATAGTTCGATGTCTTGGAAGGAAACAATATCAGAATAGTCTAAAGTCCAGTCTCCCTCTGAAGCTATCAGATTCACTAAGCCAGGGCTATTGATGCTACCTACTTCAATCCTCCCGCCATCTGCGAGCAAATTACCGCCTTCGAGTTTCAGACCATTACCTACGAGGGCTAAAGTTTCACCAGGTTTTACTTGAAGCCCAGAAGGAGTTTCACCTTGAATAAATGCCAAATCAGTGCGATCAAAGGTAAGATTATTACCCGTTCCCTGAACGACAATTTCTCCTGCTGTTTCCCTCAACTGTAAGCCAATAGGAGCGTTTATTGTCAATACAGGGGGATTTTCTAAATCAGTCGCACTAAACTCACCTTCATCAAACAAAATACTATCCGCAGTACTGCCATAAAAAGAACCACCGACATCTAACCTGGCATTTTCCCCAAACAGAATTCCTGCTGGGTTGATGAGGAATAAATTGGCACTACCGTTAGAGCGTATTAAACCGTCGATATTGGAAATATTACCGCCAGTAACTCTGGAAAAGATATTAGAAATATCTGTAGCATTGTTAAAAAAGGCTTCATTGCCCGTACCAACAGAAAACTCTTGAAAACTGTGAAACAAATTACCACCTCGCGTTTGTCCTCCCGTAATTTCAGCCATATTTCCATTTTCAGTTACTTGAGTATTGACTGTACCGTCAGAGGTAACTTGAGCTAATGCTGTGCTATTAGTGGCGTAGAGATAGCCAAAGGCACACAGACTTATCTGTAACCAAGGAGAGAAAATTTTTTGCACGGTAATATATCTAATTAAGCGACACAACTCGATTTCAAATATATTACCATTTTACTCACTATAGAGTCATTTAACTTTATTAAATGTCACATGATTATAAACGCTTAATGTGAATTGGCTACGTTCAGACTTATTGGTTTTTAGCTAAAAGCTATTAGCTTTGAGTTTCTAAAATCCAGAAAAAGCACCAAATTAAACCGCATCTAGTTGAAAACCAGTAGTTTTGTAACTGTAACGCACCCTACGAAAGCAGAGCGATCGCACTCTATCAGCTAATTCGCTCTAGTAGTATCAGTATCTCATTAATAACTGTTTGATAGCTAATACCTCTATCATCCATGAGCGATCGCACTCTTGAGAACAGACATCACGCTAAATCACCTTCATTCATAAGCGATCGCATTACTTTTAAGACTGTCTCTACAAAAAGCGCGATCGCTTAATAAACTTCATCATGAGAACCTATATTTTATCGTTATCAGTAACCCACCGAATTAATGATAGAGGTGGTACGTTTCACTTTGTTAACGCACCCTGCGAAAGCGATCGCACTAGCAGTTAACCATTGCTCCGTCATCCGCGATCGCGCTCTTGAGAACAGACGTCACGCTAAATCACCTTCATTCATAAGCGATCGCATTCCTTGTAATACTAAATCCTGTTCTCATAGGTCACTTTAAGGTGATGTAAGTCAGAAGTCAGAAGTCAGAAGTCAGAAGAGTTACAACTACTTTTACAAGATTAATAAAGGTATATTTTGTCAATCGGATTTAGTATAAGATTGTCTTTACCACATTAGCGATCGCACTAAATCTGCGGTGCATAGACCACGTATCCGCGAGGTGGTGCCCAAAATTGAGCGCGACCATCAGCATAAGCGCGTTGGTTATTAGGGGTAGCGATTGGCTGAGAACTCCACCAAGCTACGGGCTTAAAATCTACATTCCGCCATTGGGTTGATACCCAGGCACCATTCCAGCGATCGCCTCGGTTATTGAGAACGAAAACTAAGCCAGGTTTGCCATCCCAGCCAGTTCGTTGCATGATATATAAATTGTCGTCTACCCAGAGAATATTGGTAGATCTGGCAGCAAGAGTTTCGTGAACCTTTACCAGTGCGGTAATGCCATTGGGGGTTTCTTCTTTAGCTAAACCCCAATTGTAGTAGTCTTGCCAAAACACACAGGGATAACCTTCATGGGTGAGAATGAAGCTGTAAGCCAGAAGTTTATCATTAATAATTGGGGAGCTATCTCCACCTCTAAAATCGTGGTTGTCAACAAACGTAACCGCGCCATAGGGCTGATCTATAAATACAGTTTGATTGGTAACTAATTCTCGTAGACTAAATCCAAATTTATCGCAGAGATCTTTTAATTTATATCTCAGGGGGAAGTCAAAGGCATCAACTGGATTGTCGTTCCATTCGTTTACCTCTTTCAGCCAGTCTTCAATTTCGCGATCGCTCGACCAGTTTTCGGCAACGCCATAGGGCTTAAAAGGCTGACCATTTTTGGTATATCTTTCCTCTTGGATTGCCTTAGTAACCCAAGTACCGTAACCTTTAACAAAGTCATACCGAAAACCATCGAAACCAATTTCTTCAATTAGCCACTTGGCTAAATTGAGGATTTCTGTATAGACATAGGGATTGCGATGGCAGAGGTCTGGCATATCTCCAAATTTGCCTTCATCCTCATCCCATGTTTCAAAACGGCTAGGGTGAAAACAATCCCAACTGCGAAAGAATTTGCCACTTTTGAGTTTGTTAAACAGTGTCCATCGAAATTTTCCGTCTATTGGGTTGACTTCTTGCTCGTCTGCACCGTTATTGTGGTTGATCACCATATCAGCAATAACGGTTAGGTTATGGGAGTGAGCTAAATTAATCAGATCGAGTAGTGCTTGTTTTGAACCAAACCAGGTTTCGACGCGACCTTTTTGATTGTACTCACCCAGATCGTAATAATCGTAAGGATCGTAGCCCATAGATGGACCATTAATATTGGGCGGTTTGTGTGCGGGGGGAAGCCATGGGGATGAAAAGCCTGCTTGAGCGAGGTCAGGAATTTTTTTCTGAATGTAGTTCCACCAAGCAAATTCTTTATTATCCACTTTGGGACAATCCCAGTAGAAAGCTTGCATCATTACACCCATGTTTATCTCCTCTTAAACTGTGTTCAATAAAGGTTCGATAGTGCGTTACACGCACGTTTTTGCACTCTACAAAAGCGGCGATCGCACTTTAATAAAGTCTTGTGGACTCTTGTTAGATTAGAAGTCTCTTATTTCCAACTTGCTTTATCGTGGACTTTGAAATTATCGGCGATATCACAAATATTGAAATTATTGCCAGTGGAACAGGAATTCGTAACCGCTCAAGATTACATAAAAAATATGGCAAAGGTAAATGGAGAAAACTAAAGGGGATCACTCAAGTTCAATTGCCCAATGGTACAATCAGGTTAGCTGAAATCCATTGGTACGAAGCGCATGGCATTGGCAAAAAAGAATTTAAGCTCAAATTACCCTTTTTAGATTGACCATGAAAACAGAATTGTCTCAAGCAAATCAATTCGCAGTATGCCTCAATAACGAAGGCTATGAAGCTTCACTAGAAATTGGCAAAATATACCGCACTATCCCTGATGAGACAGCAGAGATTAATGGACTCATTCGAGTAATTGATGAAAGCGGTGAAGACTATGCTTTTGCTGCAAATCGTTTTTATCCTATCGAATTGCCAAAACCGATAGAAGAAGTATTGTTATCAGTTGCCAACTAGAGCTTTATAAATCCGCAGTAGCCATAATCGGCTCCTGGTAAAAATCGACACGGCAATCCAAAACAACATCGCACACCAGCGAACCCTCCACACATTTCTCCCTTGGTTGCACAAGCATAGAGTCTAAGATTTTGGCTGTGCTAACTTTTCTCGTGACAGGTTGAGCTTGGATTGGAAGTTTCATCATTATTTGTCCAGTAATAATAGTCCAGAAATACCGCAGGGAATTTGGAAGAGTAGAATTTTGTAGGGTGGGTTACGCTATCGCTAACCCACCGAATTAATGATGTGGTGCGTTTTACATCGTTAACGCACCCTACTGGACTGAAAATCTCGCCAAGAATGGTTTCTCTTATGATACTTACCCTTAGATAACTCCCATTCGATTTCATGCTTCGCACACTACAGGGCGATGCCGAAGGCACTGCGTAGCAGACCGCACTGTACAATCTAAATCTGCGGTACATAAATCACGTATCCGCGAGGAGGTGCTCAAAATTGAGCGCGACCATCAGCATAAGCGCGTTGGTTATTGGGGGCGATTTGCTGAGAACTCAACCAAGCCACGGGTTTGAAATCTACATCACGCCATTGGGTTGATACCCATGCACCATTCGAGCGATCGCGGCTCGTGAATAGTCTGTTTATTTCCGCCAAGCTATACTATTCATACGTCCATCCAAAGCCGCTTGCCCATCCCATAGGAATTATTTGAGCGTGATCATTTTCACAGGCTATATTATGAATAGCTCCTGTCCCTATTATCTCTTTTTGTTGTAGCGCATGAATCAGAAGCTCTCGTGTATGTGTGTTACTAGATAAGCCCATCCTTACTTGGTCAAATAAAGTAATTTCTACACCACATACGGGACAAAAAAACGGTGGAACTTCTTCTAGTGTGTTATTGAATCCAAACTCAAGATCTTTAACACTAAGAAAATTTCTTATTTTATCTTTTGTTTCATCACTTAAATGCCAGACAAAATAAGGTTTCTCGTTTCTGATCAAAACTGGACAAGATGCGAATTTTATTATTGGCAAACTAGTCATTTCATTTTCTCCAAAATTTGTTTAAGCTAAAAAGCTGGTTACCTAATTTTCAAAGCGTTTCTTACGCTTTAAATAAGTTTACGTACTGCTCTAAAGACGATTTCAGTAGTCAATTTTTGAATTTTTCGCTCGCCTTAGAGGCTTTTTTTGCCTAACTCTTGCTTTTAACTTTGCACCTTCAACTAGAACCAAGCCACCAAAGTTTACAACTTTAAGAAAAAAGTTAAGGATTTAACACCAGCAAATCCCCAAAGCAAGTCCCTATCTCGGTTTCAGCTATCGAAAACTTAAGAACCTCGTAAACATTCGTGAAGCGATTTGCTTATCTTTGGAAAAACCCCAAAGTTAAGAACTTTACTTCCGGTTCCTTATGAGCAAAAGGGTGCAAGCTTCACCTCTTAACCTACTTTCTGCTTTTGCATACTCCTTTACGTATTACAATTTGACGTACAGAATGTGGTTATTAACACAGACTAATCCCAGACGTTGAACCTATAATTCTCTTCCCGCACGTCAAAAAGTAATATGCTCTGATTACATTTTTAATCCAGGAAGGGCGAGCGTGAAAACTGAAGTTTTTAAGTATTTATACTGACGGGGTTAAATTTCAAGTTGAAATTTTCAGTCTTATGTTGTATTGAATCACCAAGATACAGCGGTTTTCAGTCTTATAAAGGACAGTAGCAACAGTGAGAAAACCAGT
>CAYMWC010000117.1:0-17262 GCA_964393695.1 uncultured Pleurocapsa sp. | reverse complement strand
GGTTCAATTCAGGTTTATACCTTACGACCAAATGTATCATACAACGACTGAAACTCTTGCTATATAAAGATTTCATGAATTGCTATTTAACTGTTTATTATCCAATCCCAGCCCAAAATTCATCCCATCGACAAGTCGAGGGACTTCTTTTGGAGGAAAGTTAAAAAATGAAAAGTAGCAAGCTCGTTAAAAGGATTGTCACTTGCCAAGGTAGTATTCAGTTAGTTACTGCTCTATCAGTTATCGACTATCGAGAGCAAGAGCAGAAGACAAACTATCAATATGAAAATTACCTTGTTATCTACGATCTCAATTCTCCTCCAGGACAAATCAACGCTTTTGCTGCCTTTATCAAAGAAATGGCAGAACTAATCTGTGACTGGAAAACAATAGTATATATTGTTCCCGAACAGATGCAGACTATGGCTAGTAAAAGTAGCTCAACTAATTCTTCAACATATTTTCAGAGAGTGTATGAGCTAGTTGGAACCGACTCTGCTGACGAAATTTACTTGTCGCGAAACTGGCAATTTGGCAATCAGCTTTTTACTAATGCTTATCACTCAGCCGAAAAAATTTGCTACGGCGACAGCATTGGTATTTACTTTGCCCCAGATTCTAAGGCATTTTTTCTGCCCCAAAGTTTACCAAAACAATTATTAACCAAGTTGTTAAAAAAATCTATCGATCGCACTAAATTAATTTTGGGTTATACAGTTTTGCGGGCGATCGACTTTGATCGAGGCTATTTTACTTTACCAAATATATTAGGCGAAAAACCACCGATGCCAGTTACCGTAACTGACAAGACAAATCTACTTAAAGTATTTGGACAATTGAGAAGTCTATTAGACCGAGATTACATTAGCCAACTGCGCCAGCAGATAGGGGATGCGCCTGTATCGATTCTTTTGACTTCAAATTTTTCCGAAGCTGGAAGAATGACGTTACAACAAGAAATACAGGCTTATCGAGAGTTTTTGAGCGGTACGGCGGTTTCTGATCGCTCTGTTTTAATTATTAAGCCTCATCCTAGAGATAGCAGCCAGAAAATGGTGGCTTTGCAAGATGCTTGCCAAGAGCTTTTTGTTCAAATTATCATTCTCTCAGAAACGAGCTTGTTTTTTATGCCTTTTGAAGCTTTTTTTACAGCAGCTTTTCTCGATGAGAATTTAAAATTAACCAATCAAGTTAAAGTATTTGCGTTTAGCTCTGCTTGTCTAGCATTAAAATTATTATTCAATGTACCTTCTTTTATAGGTTTTGGCAGCGAGATTACCAATAAATTTTTTGCTCAAGATTATGCTCCTGGTAGGATTAAACACGAACAGGATTTAAAAATGGCACTAACAAAAATCTAAATTGAGTTTTTCAACAAAAAGTTATATAAATGTTCTATGACCATGAAAAAACCTTGGCAAAAGCTATTTTGGATCGTCAGAAAACCGTTAGTCCACTTGCTCAGAAATCTTTATGTTCAATATAAAAACCCCGATGCCAATATATCTGCTCCTATAGTCTGGGAATATGATGATATTGAGGCAATTAGCATCGGTAGCCAGACGCTTATCGAACCATTTTCCCAGATCGTTGTTGAAGTTAATTCGCCATTCACTAGTATTCCAGGTCGTTTAATTATTGCTGAAAGAGTGATCATTGGCTCAGGAGCAAATATTCGGGCTGCGGGAGGGGAAATATCGATCGCTCGCAACTCCATGCTCGGTCAGCAGGTATCTTTAATTGCATCTAATCATATCATTTCTAGTGAAAAGCCCTATAGAGATTTGCCTTGGGATGAATCGAAAGTGGGGGTTGTGATCGAGGAGAACGTCTGGATTGGTGCTGGAGTGACTGTTCTTCCTGGTTGTGCGATCGCTAAAAATTCGGTAGTCGGAGCAGGTAGCGTAGTTACCAAAAGCATTCCAGCCAACGAAGTATGGGCAGGAATACCAGCAAGAAAGATTAGAGATGTTATTGAATCTAAATGTTTGACTTATCCCAGCACTTAGTAATTAGCAGTAGATAAAAACAAATCAATTTGACTACAGACAAAAATTATTAAGACTAATAAAAATGTCTCTTTTTTTAAAAAAAATAAGAATTGTTCTACAAAAGTTAAAAACGAAAATATTTGGTAGAAGAACATTTGAGTTTTTCCAACACTTTGGCATTCATGTAATGCCCGATTTATTCTATTCTTCAATACCTAATATAGAAAAGTTAAAAAACTCATGTTCATGGAAAAAGCCTTATTCTCTACTGGGTATTAATGGTATCGATTTCGACAGTCAGCTCAAATTCATAGAAAATTGTTGTTCGGATAAAATCAAGAAAACATTAAAATCAAAAAATATTTATTCACTATCTTGCCAAGATAATGAATATGGATTCGGTAAAATTGAAGCAGATTTTCTTTATTGTTTTATTTCACATTTCAAGCCAAAGAAAGCAATTCAAATTGGCTGCGGAGTTTCTACAAAAACAATGTTATTAGCTGCTACTGATTCAAATCACAATATAGAAATAACTTGTATAGATCCTTACCCAACTCAATATCTAGTTGAAAAAAGTTGCAATTCAGAGATAAATCTGATATCCGAAGAAGCGCAAGAAGTCAGTATAGCAACACTTACAAATCTTGATGAAGGTGATTTATTGTTTGTAGATTCTACCCATACTGTCAAACCTGGTTCTGAAGTAAATAAGATTATTTTAGAAGTATTGCCAAGATTGAAAAAAGGTATTTTTGTTCATTTTCATGACATATACTTTCCTTACGATTACCATCCTGAAATTCTCACAAAGCAGCTTTACTTTTGGAATGAAAGCATTTTGCTTCAAGCTTATTTAACTAATAATTCAAAATATGAGATCAAAACATCAATGAGTATGCTCCACTATTTTAGACAAAAAGAACTCCAACAATTACTTCCTAACTATAATCCTCATGAAAGCCACGAATTTGGTTTATTTAAGAATACTCCAGATCGGCATTTTCCAGCATCAACCTATCTCCAAACTATAGAATAATAAAAAGGTTTTTTAAGTTAATCAATCATTACGGGCTGTAGATGCAAATTATGAAAACAGGAGATAACTTACGATGAAGCTTCAAACCATCAACGAGACAACAAAATCGATTAAATCAAAACTTAATTATATTAGAAAAATACAATCCCAAGCTAACAAGCTGAAAAAATTAGAAGAATATTCTAAAATTTATCCAAAAATTGAGTTTAAAAAGGAGCATCTCAATGCTTGGAATGCTTCTATTAATTTAAATAGCCAGGATGGAAGTATAGTCTATCATTTTTATACCAATTTAAAAACATTTTGTTCGATTAGGTTTCCACGCCAATTATTAAATATTTATGCAACTAGATTTCCATCTGTAAAACTCTTACAAACCCATGAATTATTTATTAATTTTTTAAAGTCTCATCCTGATATACAAGGCTCTTTTTTAATGACCTGGCACGACATTCCAAAACCGAAAAATATTAAAAATATAGTTGATAAAAATCAGAAATTCATATGTTTTACTTGTCTCAAAACAGATCCTCTGGGACTGTGTATACCAGATGATTTTTTTTTAGAAAGCCGAGCTTATTCTCAATTTCGCCAGCAGGTCGAACAACAATGGCTTCAATGGTCTAAAAGGAAGTCAATAGCATATTGGCGAGGTGCATCAAGTGGTTCAGTTTTAACCAAAGAAAACTGGCAAAACAATCGCAGAATACATCTGTGTCAGGTAGCTAAAAAATACGATGACGAGCAGTTTATTGATGCAAAAATAACTAGGCTAACCCCAACTAAAGAGCCTGGAGTAAAAAAATTAATCCGAAATGCTAATTTGGTAGATTCTTATATACCTACTATTGAATTTATAAAATACAAATATGTTATTGATATTGATGGAAATAGTAATTCATGGCCAGGACTATTTACAAAATTACTAACAGGTAGTTGTGTTCTCAAAGTTGAATCTCCGTGGAGACAATGGTATTATAGCAGCCTAAAGCCATGGGTTAACTATGTACCCATAAAAAATGATCTATCTGATTTGATTGATAAAATCAAGTGGTGTCGTGAAAATGACGACCAGGCGCGCGTAATTGGAGAAAACGGCAGAAAACTCGCTCTTTCAATGACAATGGAGACAGAAATACCCAAGGCTTATCAAACTATTCTGCAAGTTTTAAGGTAGAGAATGATCTACCAATCTTAGAAAATTGGAAAAAACAAGTAACTAGTTACTCAAAATTTACTCAAAATAAATTTCCTAAATGAATACATCAATAACCAAATTTACAATAGACGATGTAACTGGAATCAAAAACTATTATGAATCTTATGGATATGTTGTCATAAAAACACTTTTAGATCATGGCAAAATTGACCATTTTATTCAACAATATGAAAAAATAAAGCGCAACAGGCTTTTTATTTATTATAGCCAAAGCGTCCATAGGCCTTTACGACCTAGAATTACTCCTGAAGGTTTTATTGAAGAGTCTATTGAAAGGCCTTGCCATTTAAAATTTTTTCCTGGTTTTTCCCAAGCGGTATTAAATTGCTTGATCGATCAAGCAATTTCTGATGTCCTTAGCATATTATCTGGCTCATCTAGCCATTCATTATGGCTAAATATGTTCTTTGATCACTCACCAGGAACTCTGGAGCATCAAGACCACTATTATATGGATACTAATCCTCCAGGAAATTTGATTGGTGTATGGTATGCTTTAGAAGATATTCATCCAGAGTCTGGTTGCTTTTTCGTAGTTCCTGGCAGCCACAAAGGACCTGTCATAAAGCGCAAAAATTTCTCTTCAAAAAAGGAGGGGATCAACGCACTCGTTTCCGATCATGATCAGATGAGAACAAAAATAACGGCTCTGATTCGAGAAAAAAACTATGAATATAAAGCTTTTCCTTTAGACAAAGGAGATGTTTTATTTTGGCATCCTTATACTATTCATGGTGCTTACAATAATAATAAGCCTCAATTTAGCCGTAAATCTTTTACAGGTCATTTTTATCCCTCACATTTAGAAAAACTATATAGCAAGACTCCTCTGTTAAAGCGATCATCCAATCCCAATATTTTGATTAGAGCAAATGATTTGAGGCTTTATGCGTGGAATGCCAAACAGTATGCATTTTATTTCCTCAATAAATTAATAGGTCAAGAGGCGGCTTTTTTAGATATGCGGAGAAAAAGCTATGAAGATTATTCAGAATAAACTTTTGGGTGTTGGTGAATTAGGGGATGATGAACTAAAAATCATCGTTTTTGATTAAATGATCGAAGGCTAATGGCTAATAGCTAATAGCTAAGAACAATATGACCTGTCCTCGAATGGGGATTAACGGTTTGATAATTTAAATCACCAAAGACGTTCAAAGATAAGCAATTGCCTGTAACACCTACAGTGCTATATATATATATATATGCAAGAGAGAGAAATATCGAACCAGTCTTCATCCAGAAACATAGAACTAGGAGTTACTTTTTGCCTGTGTGCATTTTATTTGGGAATCGCTCTTCCTCCCCCAATTCCTAGTGCTTTAGCTCTACTAAGCTTTTTAGTTATCCCGTTTCTAATTATTAGGCAATGGAGAAGCTTCATTTACGTTGCGACCAGAGACTTAATTCTGCTTATGATGGTAGGAACTGCTGTTATCTCAGTCCTATGGTCGAGCGTTCCACAAGAGACTATAGGATCTAGCAGAGCGATAGTAGCTTCAACTGCCTTTGGCATCTACTTGGCAACTCGCTATACGCCCAAAGAGCAGCTAAAGTTGTTTGCTTATTTGTTTGGTGCATACACACTGCTTAATATAGTGGTTGCGGTAATTTTGCCTGCTTACGCTTTACCATATAGAAGTGAGGATGGTGGAGGAATTGTCTTGCAGGGGGTTGCTGGTCACAAGAATCAGTTAGCTGCTGCTATGGCTTTAGCGACTATGCTTTTTCTCGATATTGGTCTTTACATTCGTAGGTATCGTCGGGCTGCCTTGATTTTAGCTGCTATTGCATTTGCAGCCCTGTTGCTTTCTAAAGGAAAAGGAAGTTTGGCAGTATTTATGGCAATGCTCTGCCTTTTGCCAGTTTATAAAATTGCTAAAGTTGATTATAGGTTAAAAACTTTTTTTAGTATCTGTGCCTTCCTAATTGGTATAGCTATTATTGCTATTACTCTAATCAACCTTGAGTTCATCGTGGTTGATTTCTTAGGCAAGGGTATGGAATTTAGTGGACGTATTCCGCTATGGAACTATTTAATTCAAAGAGGTATGGAAAAGCCTTTCTTGGGTTACGGATATGCTGCCTTTTGGCATATTCCAGCCGAGAGATTGGGAGTCGAGCTTAATACTTGGATTCATGCTGTTGAGAACAAAGGTAACTCCCATAATGCCTACGTAGAACTATTTCTACAATTAGGCTTTTTAGGATTGTCGCTAGTAGTACTTAGTTTTGTGACGGTCTTAATCAGAGTGATTTTATTGTTGGGTTTAACTAAACAGATAGAGTATTTTTGGATGCTTCAAATATTACTGTTTATAGCTATGTCGAGTTATTCTGAAGTTTTTCCAGGGTTACTAGTAGCTTATCGTTCTTTATACTGGGTTTTATACGTATCTATTTCTTGCTCAACTGCCATTTATTTGAAGAGAATTTTTAGAACTGGTAACAAATTGGTGAATCTTCAATATGAAAATACTACATATCAGCACTAAAGATATTGAGGGAGGATCTGCCCGTGCTGCCTATCGATTACATCAAGGGCTTCAGGGACTCAAGGTTAACTCTCAAATGCTGGTACAAAAGAAAGTCAGCGACGATCAAACTGTAATTGCGCCCCAAAGCATTCTAGAGAAGAGCATTGCCACATTGGGAGGTATTTTAGATACAATCCCTCCTCGGTTTTACCTTCGGCATACTCAAATTTCATTCTCTACTCAATGGCTGCCTGATGTAATCTGTCCTAAAATTACTCGACTCAATCCAGATTTGATTAATCTACATTGGTTCAACAATAACCACCTGCGTATTGAGACAATTGCTAAGTTAGGGCGACCTACAATCTGGACTCTCCACGATATGTGGGCTTTTACAGGAGGATGCCATTACGATCAAGACTGCGGTAGATATGTTGAGTCCTGTGGCGCTTGTCCTCAACTTAAAAGTGACAATAACTGCGATTTATCCCGTTGGATTTGGCAGCGAAAATCTCAAGCCTGGAAAAATGTTCCCATGACTATTGTTACCCCTAGCAAATGGTTAGCCGAATGCGCTAGATCTAGTTCTCTATTTAGAAATTTACCAATTGAGGTGATTCCCAACGGTGTCGATTTACAGAGGTTTAAACCTGTTGACCGTCAACTAGTGCGATCGCTACTCAATCTGCCTCAAAATAAACAACTGATACTATTTGGAGCGGTTAAAGCCACAAGCGATCGCCGTAAGGGATTCCACTTACTTAAGGCAGCTTTGCAAAACTTCTGTCAGTCTGGATGGCAGGAGAAAATAGAGTTAGTTGTAGTCGGTGCTTCACAACCAGATAATCAGACCGATTTGGGCTTCAAAACCCACTATTTAGGAAAATTGAGCGATGACATCTCTTTGGCACAAGTATATGCTGCCGCCGATATTTTTGTCGCACCTTCCCTTCAGGATAATCTGCCTAACACAGTGGTAGAAGCGATCGCTTGTGGAACTCCCTGTGTTGCTTTTAAGATTGGTGGGATGCCAGAGATAATCGAGCATCAGCAAAATGGTTATTTGGCTCAACCTTTTGAAGTAGAAGATTTAGCTAAAGGAATAGCTTGGGTGTTAGAAAATAAAGAGCGGTATTACCAACTAGGCGATCGCGCTCGTGAAAAAGCCGAACAGGAATTTTCGCAGGAATTACAGGCACGCCGTTATATGTCTCTTTACAAAGATATTGTGACTCGATAGAGCAATTGTCCAACTTCAGTACAGTTAAAAATTTGCTTGAGCAACAAACTCATTATATTTTTGACGGAATTTATAAAGTAAAACCCAGGTACTATGAATAAAAAATTTTGCTTTTGTACGCTAGCAATTAGCCAAAGATACTGTCTTTTAGCCAGAGAATTGGCGGTAAGTTTGGAACAATATGCTCCTAGAAAAATGTTGATAGTATATACAGACCTACCAAATAAATTTGAAAACTGTAGCAATGTTTTAGCTTTTAAACATTATCAGAAAGGTATACATAGCTGTATGAATGACAAAAGATTTGTCATAGAAAAGGCTTTGTCAATGTTTGATGCTGCTATATTTCTTGATGCCGACAGTAAAATCGTAGCTCCTATAGATCATAATATGACTATTCAACCAGGAATTACAATACCTAGAATTAATAATATTCTTGAATGTAAAGTCAACCAAAGAAACAAATATAGAGCCGAGGTAACGCAAGAAATAGCAGATAAGCTGGATATTAATTTAAAAGTCACTAACTTAATTTTAGGAAATATATTTTCCATATCAAAAGAAGAAGGAAAAGAAATTGAGTTTATTAAGATTTGGGACAAAATTGGAAGATACTTTGAATTAAAAAATCTTCATTATGCCGAGGAAAATGCAATGGGATTGGCTACTGCTAAGGTAGGATTAACAGTTAGAAGTAGTAAAAGCTTGGAAGAATTAAAAAAAATCCGTAAGCATCTGTATATCACAAGCCATAGCACAGAATCTAAGACTATCTTAGAGTGACTGAAACGGTGGAGTGGTCTTCCCTATAGTCTGAATCGGGAGCTGCTAATTGCATTGAGAGACTTTGAATTTTACTTTCGCTGAAATTTTTTGATAGATATCAACATATAAATCTAAACTTTGATAAGGATAAAATAATAAACTAACTGTCATTAAACAATCGTCTTCGGCACTTTTAAAGTTGCTTTGATTATATGCTCTCGCGCCTACTAAAATGCTAAATAAAAATTGTAAATACGTTTTTATGAGTGACTTTGTACCGATACTTTGACTCGATATGAGTACATAGATATTTTTGCCAATATAGTCAATGAGTAAACCAAAAACATCCAACAACTTAATAACATCAGCAAATTTGTGAGTAATAATTATGAAAAATAGAAAACCAATACTTGTGACAGGTTCACATCGTTCTGGTTCAACTTGGGTCGGTAAGATGATTGCTCTATCTCCTTCAGTAGGATATATTAAAGAGCCATTCAATTTAGAGCATCGTCCTGGTATATGTAGTGCTAAATTTGACCATTGGTTTACATACATTACACGGGAAAATGAGTCCCAGTTCTACGGAAGTATCGATAAAACAATTTGTTTTTCATATAATTTCCAAGAAGAAGTAAAAGCAGTAAATTCTTTGAAAGATACATTACGACTTCTGAGAGATTATAGTAATTTTTATAGATACCGTATTTCTCATGCTCGACCTCTGCTCAAAGATCCAATAGCAGTATTTTCCGCTGAATGGCTAGCAGAAAAATTTGATATGGATGTAGTGGTGTTAATTAGACATCCTGCTGCTTTTGTTAGTAGTTTCAAGAAAAAAAACTGGTCTTTTGACTTTTCTCATCTGTTGAAACAACCTTTACTTATGGAAAAGCATTTATATCCCTTTGAGACGGAAATCAAAGAATCTATCACCAAAGAATATGATGCTATAGATCAGGCATCTTTATTATGGAAGTTAATTTATCATGTTGTAGGTAAGTATCGTGATGATCACAAAGATTGGATATTTACTAAGCATGAAGATATTTCTTTGAATCCTATAGCCAGTTTTCAAATGATTTTTAATCACTTAAACTTAAATTTATCAAATAAAACAAAAAAAGCAATTGAAAAATATAGTAGTTCTCAAAATCCAAGCGAAATAACTAAAAACGAAAATATATTTTATTGGCTCTCCAATCGCGATTTAAAATGCGATAGCAAAGCTAATATTGTGAATTGGCAAAATAGACTGAGTCAAGAAGAAATATCTAGAATTAGGGTAAAAACAGAAGAAGTTGCTTACGGATTTTATCTAGATCGAGATTGGAATATGTAGCAGTTAAACTTCTGACTGCCTGACACATTTAAGTGAAACTAGCTGGAGGGGTAGTGTATTAAAGATGTTGAAGTCAAAAGAACCACAAAAATCCCAAACAAAAACCCAGTTTTGTCCATATAATCCTACTCTAAAATCACTATTTTTTCCTGATTTTTGCCAAGTTTTCTACTCCTCTTTTTAGCGAGAACGAGTTTGAGTTAAGTAATAATACTCACCTTTCCTCCAGGTTTAGGCGATCGCTCGAATCCAATCATTATGACCAGCTAGAATTTGATAACACCTGACAATAAGCCTGAAAAGCGCGATCGTTAATTAGCCTAAATTCAGGAAAGGTACAGGAGTAAGCTGAAAATAACGACTTTCTTCAGTAAACCTGCCCTATGTTTAGCGGCACGGAAGTCGGATTTTAAATCCGACTGTCCGCCGTCCGCTCGCATTGCGCGAGTCTAGAAGCTTTGTTTTGTCCTAAAGGATACCCCCATTCGAGGGCAAGCCGCTTCGCATATGATGTAGATGATTTTTGTCATAATTTTCTCAATGGAAAATAAAATTGCTACATCATGGAGGAATCAAACGAGGTCGAAAAGGCAAAGTTATCCAGAGTTCCCGACTCTGAGTTGAGTTTTGCCACCCAGCCATCAAAAGACCCTTGGTTAAAAGCCCCTAAAGAACTATCAGTAACGCCAGTAACGTATACACTGCCAAGAAGAGGATCGACAGCAATACTTTTAGCCTGTTCTGTCCCTGAAGTGCCAAACTGCTCGATCCAGATCTGGTTGCCGTCACTATCGTATTTAGCAGCAAAGGCATCATAAGAGCCATCACTCTCTCCTCCCAAGTTACCGTTAGTAAATCCTGTCACATAGAGATAGTCGTCTTCACTAACAAAAACATTATTAATTTCATCGTCGCCGTTACTGCCAAATTGTTCGACCCAAATCTGATTACCTTGACTATCATACTTGGCTAGGAGGCTATCGTAAGAACCATTTAGCTCTCCTGCTAGATTACCAGATGTCCATCCTCCTACATAAGCATTACCTTCACTGTCAGTATCGATACCCCAGGAAAATTCAAAACTCTCGCTTCCAAGCTGTCGAATCCATTGCTGATTGCCAGAATCGTCAAACTTAGTTAGCCAAATATCATACTCTCCTGCATTCTCTCCCCCCAAATCACCTAAAGTCCATCCAGAAGCAAAAACATTGCCTTGATCATCTACAGCAACACCATAAGATTCGTCAGGTAGCTGTGGGGTTCCGAACTCATTAGACCATACTTCAGTCCCGTCAGAGCTATTGTACTTTCCTACAAAAGCACTCCAACCACTGGGTTCGCCGAGATTGACTCCTGATAGGGAGAAGGAATCGCCATTGGGAGCTACATCGATTCTCAGAGAAGCCTCGGTTTCTTCAAACTGTTGAACCCACAGTTGGTTTCCCTGGCTGTCATACTTGCTTACCAAAACATCAGATCTGATCCCTGGATTAGTTGCTGCCAAATTTCCTCTTGTCGTTCCTACCAAATATAAATTACCTTGACTGTCAGTATCTAGATCCCAGATACCATCCCAATCTTCAGTCCCAATTTGACTACTCCACAATTGATTGCCCTGGCTATTATAGCTGCCAAACCAAGCATCGCTAGACCCCTGATTTGTGGCTTCTAAAGAGCCACTACTATATCCACCTAAATAAATACCACCATTGGGAGCAATAGCTACACCAGTGATTTCGTCAACACCAGGAGTACCTACCTGTCCAATTCCTGGAATAGCAATTGACGGTGAAGTATTGCCCTCAAAATCGAAATATTCAGCACTCAACGTTAAACCTGAAACATCAGACAAAATAGCTATTAAATCGGGGTTAGCTCCTGGTTGATGCAAGAAGAGTGCTGTAGTTTCGCCAGATTCATCCAGAAAGTAGTCTGCCTGAGTGCCGTGAAGCTTAATTGTATCTAATTGTGGCTGGAAATCACTGATAATGGCATATTGTGAAAGACCAAAATCTTCTGTTGAAAGATCATCGTAGTAAGGTTGATGCCAATCACCAAGAATAAATATATCGCTTCCGCTTGTAGCCGAAGCTCCTCTCTGAAGATCGCCAGCCAACTCGTCTACTGAAAATAGATCCGAAGGAGCAGCACCAGGGTCAAAACCAAGCAGGAGATCGTTGCCATTACGTCCCCAAATATATTCAGATGGTTCAGCTGATAAAAAAGGGAACATATCGCTGCCTGGTGTGCCTGCTGTAGTCGCTTGAACTGTCGTGTCAACGATTGTCTCTAGTTCAAGAAGATTGAAATCTTCAATGATATTAGTGTTAAAGTCTGCCATGTTTTTAATAACCTCTCAAAATCTTTAAAAAATATTAAAATCCAGTGAAATCAACTCCTTCGGGGAAATTGGATAGCACTTCAGTTGGGTCAAAAGTTAAAAAATTATCGGAATTGGAGAAATCGTTGACAGTTTCTCCTATAGCTTGAATAGTTTCTCTTTCAAATAATCCTGTTAGTTCGAGATCGTTCGAGAGAACATCTTCACTTGGGCTTGTTGATGAAAAATCAAGTTCACTATTTGATTCCGAGATAGTTTCAACCAATTCCGAATTGCCTGAAAAATCTTGCAGCACTCCTGAATTAGTTTCAAGTTTAGCTACCCAGCTATCTGCTGCTCCAGCATTAGTTGCGCCCAAGGAGCCTTCAGTAATTCCCGTAACATAAAGATGACCTGCGTTATCACCACTGATGTCATGAGCATAATCAAAATCAGCAGTGCCAAACTGTTGAATCCATTGCTCGTTGCCATTACTATCGTATTTAGCTACCCAGGTGTCATAAGAACCAGCATTCTCTCCTCCCAAGTTACTATCGGTATATCCTGTTAAAAAGATATCGCCATTAGCATCAACCTCAATGTCTCCATATAAAAAACTATCATCACCCTCTGTACCAAACTGTTGAAGCCAAATCTGATTTCCATTGCTGTCGTATTTAGCCACCCAGACATCGTAAGAACCCGCATTATTTCCTGCCAGATTTCCCAAAGTCCATCCCGTAACATAGACATTGCCTTCTGTATCGGTATCAATGCCCCAGGGAAACTCATAATCTTCTGAACCAAACTGTTCGATGAATTGTAGTTCGCCATCATTACTGTGTTTGGCTACCCAAACATCATAAATTCCAGAATTGTTTGCGCCTAAATCTCCTACAGTCCATCCTGTAGAATAAACATTACCCTGATTATCAACGGCTACGTCATAAGCTTCATCATATTGAGTAGTTCCGAACTGAGTAAACCACTCTCGGCTGCCATCACTATCGTATTTAGTTACCCAAGAATCATCGGTTTGGGAATTTATGGATTCTTCGATCGTATATCCTGAAAGATAAACATCACCCTCATTGTCAACGTCGATACCAAAAGTGCGATTGATTACTTCTGTGCCAAACTGTTCAATCCAGATCTGATTCCCATCGCTATCATATTTAGCTAACCAAACATCAGCAACTTCTGCGTTTTTGGTTGCCCCTAAATCGCCTTCGGTATATCCTGCTACATAAAAATTAGCTTGATTATCAGTGACAATATCAGTAATCCAGTCAAAATTAGTACTCCCTAACTGTATATTCCAAATTTGGTTGCCATCACTATCGTACTTAGTAACTATGGGATCGTAAGCACCAGCATTATCCCCTTCTACAGAACCAGTAGTTGCTCCTGCTATATAAATATTGCCTTGAAGATCTGTAGCTGAACTTGTAGAAAGTTCAATTCCAGTAGTCCCTGATTGTTGAGCTTCTTCGAGAAATGATACTGGTGGTGGGGTATCGCCTTCAAACTGAAATAAATCAGCTTCTAAGTTGAGGTCAAAAACTTGGGGTAAAAAAGCAACGAGATCCGCACTAGTTCCGTTTTGCCAGAAGATTGCGGTTCCCAGTTCATTGTCCTCGAAGATCGCTTCTTCTAAGAAATAATCTTCTGGACTACCATGTAGCTGAATAATGTCTCGATTGGGGTCTAGATCGACGATTACTGCAAATTCATTTAAACCAAAGTTAGATGGTTGGCTATCTACATAGTAGGGCTGTTGCCAATCACCAAGAATAAATCTATTTTGCCAATCGCGAAAAAATACTGGTTGTTGATCATCTAATAGGGGAACTTCACTGTCCCCAATCCAGATATCAACTTTTAGTCCTTCGTTATTATCAACCCCAGGATTATAAGTTATTATGTTGTCGTTTCCGTCGCGAGTATAGACTATTTGACTATCGACAACTCCTAAAGTGTAGTCACTGCCAGGTGTCCATATTTGGGGTACTAAAGTATTAGCCATTTAAATTTCCTGGGTAAATTAGAAAACTTCATAAGTATTATCAAGCTCAGAAGTATTAAACTAGTCAAGCCACGATTGATTACCGAATTTCAATCTCACCGCCAAAAAACTCTATTGATTTAGACCAGTTGACTTTTATCAAAGCCATATTCATCAAACACAAAATCAAAGTCCCTAATAATTTGTTCGTTGCTTAAAGATAATTCTTCTAGTTTAAGAAACTGGTGTTGGCGTTGATAATCCTTTTGAGTTTGGGCTTTTTCTTTTACAGCTTGTTTTAAGGCATTACTCGGATTTATTCCTGTGAAATTTACTATTTCAGTAAAGGTTTGTTCTAAGTTAGAACGTAATTCATCGTAGCGGACAATCATAACTCTATCTTCAGAAATTTCTTGATTTTTTTGTAGCTCATAAAAATAACGATAAAGGTCGACATTGTAGCGATATCTGCGATCAATATATCTTTGGAGTTTATCAGCAGGAATATTTTTAACTCCTAGCTGTAAGTCGAGTAAAAACCACAAGACCGAAAGATGCGAAGGAATAGTTTCAGAAGGAGAGCGGACTAGATAAATAAACTTAGCGTCGGGAAAAGCTTCGATAATTGTTTTGATGCGATGTACAGACTGTAGAGTTTGTAAGATTACTTGCTGTTTCCCCGTAGAGTAGATTTGACGTTGTAAACAGCCTTTGAAAAAATTGATTGAACTACGGCGACGTGATGATGCTTGTAGGTCGTGAAAGCGAAATTCGGGGTGTTCTTGCTCATCAAAGCCTAAAGGCGATCGCGCCCAAACAAATTGGGTATCGAGCTTGTGAAAAAATAACAGTTCTTCTTCTTCGACTTTATCTAAAGAAACTCCATGTCCAACTTGCTCTGGTATGAGGGATGACTTGTTTTTCTTAATGAGGTACTCAACAAATGGTTTGACTAAGACACGTGCTGTGAGGGAAGGAAATAAAATCTGCCAGGTTTGAAAGGCAACAAATTCATCTGTCTGTGTCAATAGCTGATGGAGAAAAGTATTACCACTGCGGGGATGCCCGATAATAAAAATAGGATTTTTAACCTGAGTTTTACGAAACTGAGGAAAAAAAATGTGGTCTAAAAGTAACGTTAAATGAGTAAAAGCGATAAAAATCGGCATCAATATAGCCCAACGCCAAAAAATAGCCCCAAAACCAAAGGTTTTCCAAGCTGAAACGACAATGCGATAATAAACTTGCAGCATACTTCTCCTGTTGTAATTAGTTGGTGGTAGTAAATTGATAATTATTAGTCGCCAATTGCTTTTTGTTGGACAAAGGAGCGTCGCCGATTAAGCAAGACTGTAATTGCTGGACTATGGCGTTAAGTTCTTGGCGATCGCAAGTGCCGAAAACATAGCGATCTGGACGAATGATCACTATTTCTGTTTGCTGTTTTGCCAACCAGTCGCTAATTTGCTGGCTAGTATCTTCGATAAGCTCAACTCGATCAGGAAACTTGGTGGAGCGATCGCTTATCTGGGGAACAACACAAATCAACTTGAGGGATAAATTGCTCAAAAACGCCTCAGATTCAGGAGTAATGACATCGAGCCAATCTGTATCGAGTCCTAAAATGGCAAAACTATTTCTCAAGATGCGATCGAGTAAGACTAACTGTCCAGTCTTGTTTAGCACCTGGGGTTGAATGAACATTTGTCCTGCTACTGACTGCTTGTCTTTTACAGAATTAGCTAAAATACCATGTTTTAGCGGTGGCATATCCGAACCAAGGTTTTGAAATTTGCGGTTATTGCGCCGTAAAATTCGCAGCATTAGATCCCGCACCAAAGCCAAAAAAGGATTGCGAGTCTTGAAAATTTTAAATGCTCGTGTCGCTAATTTAACAATTTCTTGAACATGGGGTAGACGTTCAGTTTGATAAGTATCTAATAACTTATCTGGTGCTAGACCTCTTAAAACTAAATCCAATTTCCAGCAGAGATTTTGAGCATCGCGAATACCAGAACACATCCCTTGTCCCAAAATTGGTGGCATTTGGTGGGCTGCATCGCCAACAATAAAAATGCGCTCGTTACGCCACCGAAGCGCGATTAAAGAATGGAAATGATAAACTACAGCACGGATAATCTTCAGCTTATCGGGTTTGATCCAATAAGTAGAGAGTAATTCTCCTACCTTTTCTGGCTGTTCCATCACTTCTTTAGTTTCATGGGGGGCAAGAACGAATTCCCAACGTCGATGATTCTTAGTCGAATGAACAAATACTCCTGGTCGTCTCGTATCGCAAAGTTGTTGCACTTTACTAGGTAAATCAACCTCGGCGGTTAACAAAGTATCTACTACAAGTTGTCGCTGGTGAAAGCCAAAATCATAAAGCTCAATCCCAGCTTGCTGACGGGTAATACTCCTTCCTCCATCACAACCCAAAACATATTTTGCCCTTACTTGATAGGTGCAATCGCTATTGAGATTTTTAACTATAACAGTTACGCTTTTATGGTCTTGGGTAATCGATTCGACTGCATGAGCTAAATTGACTTGTACGCAGTCAAAACGTTCTACTCCTTCTCGTAGCTTCGTTTCCAAATCAGGTTGATAAAAGACATAGTTGGGAGCAAAGCCATGAGTTAAACAAGTTTTACTTAACTCAATCTCAAACAATACTTGATGGGACTGATTTAAAAACTCAACTCCATCTATAGGAGTAGCAACTGTATCAATCTGGTGATGCAAACCAAGCTGTTGAAAGATCCGCATGATTTCATGATTAAAACCGATCGCTCGTGGCAGATGATAGACATCTAATTCTTGCTCGAACACGGCGGTTTTAATACCATACATTCCTAAGTAAT
>CAYMWC010000116.1:0-17408 GCA_964393695.1 uncultured Pleurocapsa sp. | reverse complement strand
TTTTAGTCAGAGAATTATTAACGGACAATTAGAAAATTTTTGTAATCTAACTAGTTGGATTGTTAAAGAGTCATATCGCGGTCGAGGTATTTCTCTGATGCTCAGCTTAAGAAAGCTGATGAAAGATTATACTATTACCGATTTAAGTGCTTCGGATAACACGATCGCCATTGCTAAAAGACTAGGTTTTCAAGAATTGGATACTCGCATGGTTGTATTGCCTAGTGTTTTTGGCGGTATTAATCATCACCCACAACTCAAAATTATTACTGAAAAATCTTTAATTCAATCTCAGCTTCAACCTCTAGAACAAAGATTGTTAGAAGACCATAGCTCTCAACCTCGATGTCATCATTTACTGATAAAGGCAGACGGTGAGCATTGTTATCTGATTTTCACCCTAGTTAAAAATGCCAAATTTCCTTATAGTTATATTCAATACTTAGGAAATCCCAAGCTGTTTGACCGTTTTAGCTTGCCAATTCGTCAGGCGATCGCCAAAATTAATCAGACTTTTTGGGTTTTGGTAGATCAGAGAATGCTAAAAGGAGTAAAGCCTAGCTTGAGCTTCGATTTACCCATCGAAGTGTGCAAGTTATATAAATCTTCTAAAATTAAGCCAGAAGAAATTGATAATCTTTATTCTGAGCTTGTAATTCTAGATTTTAATCCGATTCCTGGTTTTACTTGGCGAGAGTTGACTAATTACTTTAAAAAATACCGCATTTAAGCAAAAAGTTAATTTATACTGTCCAAAAAGTGAGGAGATTTTATTATCATAATGCAGCAGCAATTACCAACCAAAATAACAATTGAGCAAAAAATAAAACAATATATTGAAGCTAAATCTCCCGCAGTAAGACAAGGAACGTTTTTAAATACAGATTCTTTATTAGACAATAATATTATCGATTCAATGGGATTTTTGGATTTGGTTACCTTTGTCGAAAGCGAATTTGAGATTACCGTTGAAGATGATGAATTACTAACTGAAAATTTTGATTCAATTGAATCTATTACCGAATTTGTTAACGCCAAAATTCGCTCTTGACCTACTTTAAATAGGTTTTAAATTAAGCTTTTAATTATTGATAATTGTTTGCTACTTTCTCTGCTCATTGGTAACTGGTCACTGAACACTGATAACATGGATTTCTTGATTCATCATCTGTTGCAGACGACTGCGCTGCGATCGCCCGAAAAAGAAGCTTTGGTACATAAAGAGCAGAGATTGACTTATAAGGAAGTTGCTCAAAAAACTGTCTCTTTAGCCTTGGGTTTGCGTAATTGTGGACTACAACCAGGCGATCGCTTAGGTATTTATCTTGATGCTTCTATCCCTCAAGTTATCTCTATCTTGGGAACTTCTCAGGCAGGTGGTGTTTTTGTACCAATTAACACGCTTTTGTTTCCTGAACAGGTTCTCCATATAGCCAATGACTGTCAGATTAGGGGATTGATTACCACAGCCAGAAAGCTTTCATCCTTAGATGCGGTAATCCCAGATATCTCTTCCCTCAAATTTGTGGTCGTAGTTGCCGAGTCGGACATACCTCCGACATCTGTTCCTAGTTATGATTTTGAGCAATTGTGTAAGCTCGATCCCCAATCAGACTGGCAAGATCTAGCAATTGATAGGGATTTAGCAGCTTTAATTTACACATCAGGCTCAACAGGGAAACCCAAAGGGGTAATGCTCAATCATGCCCAAATTATGGCTGGTAGTTCAATTGTTTCTCAGTATCTCAAAATTACCGAGAGCGATCGCATTTTGGCAGTCTTACCCTTTAGTTTTGATGCTGGTTTAAATCAACTAATAACAGCTTTTCAACAGGGAAGCACTCTAGTTTTAATTTCTTTTAGCTTTGCCAGAGAAGTCGTCCAAATTTTAATTAAAGAAAAGATTACTGCTTTGGCAGGAGTACCTACTTTCTGGGGTTTGATGATTCAACCGAGATCATCAATGGCAAAACAGCAATTTCCTCACCTGCGCTACATCACTAACACTGGGGGGAAAATGCCTCAAAATGTCTTGGCAACTTTACGAACACTTCTACCTAAGACGGAAATCTTTTTGATGTATGGTTTAACTGAGGCGTTTCGCTCTACTTATTTACCTCCCGAACAACTAGATCTACGTCCTAATTCCATCGGTAAAGCCATTCCTAATACAGAAATTTTGGTAGTTAATGATCAAGGTCAACCCTGTAAACCAGGCGAAATTGGCGAGCTTGTTCATCGTGGCCCTACAGTATCTTTAGGGTACTGGGGTCAACCAGAATTAACGGCTCAAAGGTTACGAGATTATCCTTTCCAGCTTGCAGAAATCGGCAATCAAGAAAAAGTCTGCTATTCAGGTGATCTAGTCAAAATGGACGAAGACGGATTTTTCTACTTCATTAGTCGTCGGGACACGATGATCAAATCATCAGGGTTTCGGATAAGTCCCACAGAAGTTGAAGAAGTCTTGATGGCTAGCAATAAGTTACAGTCAGCAGCAGTTATTGGTATTCCTGATGATTTACTAGGACAAGCGATTAAAGCTTTTGTAGTCAAGAGTGAAGGGAGCAATTTGGATCTAGAATCACTGTTAGAATTTTGCACTACTAAATTACCCCGTTATGCAATTCCCAAACAGGTAGAAATTCTCAGTAAATTACCCCAAACTACCAGTGGCAAAGTAGACTATGCAGCACTAAGGGAGCGAGAAAATTTGTAAATGGAAAGAGTTAAAAGACTTATAGATAAACATTTTGCTACGGTAGCAGGAGAATTATACATTGGTGGTATAGCAGTAGGCGAGCTAATAGCTAAGTATGGAACTCCTTTGTATGTCTATGACAGTAGCGTCTTAGAAAAACAATGGTCACTGTTGAGAAATACTCTGCCAGCCAGGTTTGCCATTAGTTATTCTATTAAAGCTAATCCTAACTCCGCAATTCTCAAATTTTTTATTGCTAAAGGTTGTGGTTTGGAAATCGCATCGGCAGGAGAGTTTCAGCGAGCTATCCAAGCTGGATGCCCACCAGAAAAAATTATTTTTGCAGGCCCTGGGAAAAAAATTACGGACTTAAAATTAGTTTTGCAACAGCAAATCGGCGAAATTCATGTTGAGTCACAGCTAGAAATTGAGAGAATTTCCCAAATTGCCCAGGATTTGGGTAGACCCGCCCAAATAGCGATACGAGTTAACCCTGGCAGCGAAGCCCAGGGGGGAGCAATGCGCATGGGAGGTAAACCAGCCCCTTTTGGGATTGATGAAGAGATATTAGATCCAGTAATAGACCGCATTGTTTCAGATCAAAATTTGCAGTTTCGTGGGATTCATCTATTTGTAGGTACGCAAATTTTAGACTATAAAATTCTGTTATCTCAGTACCGTAAAAGTCTTGAAATTGCCCAAAAAGTAGCGCATAAGTGGCAGCAAGCTCTCTATACCGTAGATTTTGGCGGTGGTTTAGGAATTCCCTATTTTACTAATGACCGTGACCTTGATATGAAGAAGTTTCAGCAAGGACTATCAGAATTGATGGCAGAAATTAAAGATGAGCCTTTTTTAGCTTCTACCCAGTTTTTAGTTGAACCAGGGCGTTTTTTAGTAGGAGAAGGCGGAATTTATATTGCTCAAATTAACGATCTTAAAGTTTCACGGGGTAAAAAATTTGCCATTACTGATGGAGGATTACATCATCACCTGGCAGCTTCGGGGAATTTTGGTCAGGTTATCAAACGTAATTATCCTGTGGGGTTACTCAATAAGCTTGACGACGAGTTAACTGAAACCATAGAAGTGGTAGGGCCATTATGTACACCCCTGGATGTTTTAGCTAGAGCCATTACTGTTCCTCAAGCGGAAGTAGGAGATTTAGTCGGTGTATTTCAATCGGGTGCTTATGCCCGAAGTGCCAGTCCTTTAGAATTTCTCAGTCATCCCCAACCCTCTGAAATCTGGATTGAAGCAGGCAAAGCTGTTCTGATTAATAGCAAAAGCATTTTTTAAATAATACCCAGGCAAAAGACTAAGTATATTTACTGAAAAATATCTATAATTATTGAAACATAATCAACACGAGTACGATTTTCTCAGTAAATTGTCTTGCTTTTTCTTCCCAAACCTAGTGACTTAAATGCACGATCAACCATTAGTCTCAGTAATTTTAATCTTTTTAAACGAAGAAAAGTTTATTCAAGAAGCGATCGCTAGTGTATTAGCTCAGACTTATGATTGTTGGGAACTGTTATTAGTCAATGATGGTTCAAGCGATCGCAGTGAGTCAATTGTACGGTCTTATGTTCAACAAGATCCTCAGAAAATTTATTATCTAGAACACGAGGGTGGTCAAAACCGAGGCATGAGTGCTTCCCGCAATCTCGGTATTCAACAAGCCAAAGGTAAATATATTACTTTTATTGATGGGGATGATCTATGGTTGCCTGATAAACTCGAACAGCAGGTAGCAATTATGGAAGCTCAACCCGATGCTGCTTTAGTATGTGGTCGAACTCAATGGTGGTATAGCTGGACAGGCAAAGCTGAAGATCAACAGCGTGACTTTCTGCAAAAATTAGCTGTTCCCCTTAATACTTTGGTTCAACCGCCGACTCTACTACTAATGTTTTTAAGGGATGAATGGGCTTCCCTTTGCGATATCTTGGTGCGACGAACAGCCATAGAAACTGTCGGAGGCTACGAAGATGACTTTCCAGGAATGTATGAAGATCAAGTATTTCATACCAAGTTATGTTTAGCTTTTCCTGCTTTTGTCTCTAGTGAATGTTGGTATCGCTATCGTCAACACAATGAGGCTTGTACAATTACGAGTCATGCCCAAAAAAAATACTACAACGCCCGTAAAGCTTTTTTAATTTGGTTAGAACGATATTTACAACAACAACAAGCTGAAAATACTGAGGCTTGGGACTTTGTGCAGCAGAATTTGTGGCATTATCGTCATCCTCTACAAAGTCGTCTAATTGCCCGTCTTCATCGGCTAAAAAAAGATAGCAAAGATGTAGTTAAACAGACTGCCAAGCAAGTTTTACCTATCTCCTGGCGTAAGTGGTTAAGAAATCAATGGTCTGATCAAAACTCCTTACCAGTTGGGTATGCAAATTTTGGTAGTTTGCGACGATTAACACCTATAAGCGACAATTTTGGCTTTGATCGCGGTTTACCAGTTGATCGCTATTACATAGAAAACTTTCTGCTACGTCAGAGTCAGGATATTCAAGGAAGAGTACTAGAATTATTAGACAATACTTATACTTTGAGATTTGGTGGCGATCGCGTTACTCAAAGCGATATACTCCACGCACCTATGGGGGATATAGCTCCTTCGGTTTCGATTGTGGCGGATCTAACCTGTGCCGACAATATACCATCAGATAGCTTTGACTGTATTATTCTGACTCAGACACTTCAATTTATCTACGATTTTCGAGCAGCAATTAGAACTATCTATAGAATTCTTAAACCAGGAGGTGTTTTGCTGCTAACAGTTCCAGGTATTAGTCAAATCAGCCGAGAGGATATGGATTTATGGGGAGAATATTGGCGTTTTACTAAGCTTTCAGCACAAAAGCTTTTTGAAGAGGTGTTTCCGCAAACAACAATCAAAGTCGAAACTTATGGAAATGTATTAACTGCAACAGCCTTTATTTATGGATTAGCCACTCAGGAATTGCGCCAGTCAGAACTAGACTATCATGACCCAAATTATGAAGTCATTATCACTTTAAGAGCATTAAAACCCGAAGAACAACCGTGAATACATTAACTAAAAAAATACAACGTAAATTACATCGAGTTAGCGAACAAATACAAAAACAATTTTGTACTAAAGGTTTGATTTTAATGTACCATCGTGTGGCAGAGGAGGACATCGATCCCTGGTCATTGCGAGTAACTCCCCAACATTTTGCCGAACATCTAGAAGTTCTACAACAACATACTAAGCCTTTAAGCCTTAAAGAATTAGCTCAAGCTCATCAAGAAGGTAACATTCGCGATCGCGCTGTCGCCATTACCTTTGATGATGGTTACGCCAATAATCTCCATCAAGCCAAACCGCTTTTAGAAAAGTATCAGATTCCCGCAACCGTATTTGTTGCCACAGGCTATCTAGAACAATCCAGAGAATTTTGGTGGGATGAACTGGAATATATTATTTTACAACCAGGCAAATTACCTGATCGACTCTCTTTAACTATTAATGAGGAACAATATGAGTGGGATTTAGGTACAGCCAGTCACTACAGTCAGGAAGCAGCTTGGCAAAATCGTAATCTTCCAGCCTGGAAATCTCAACCAGGTTCGCGGTTACACTTTTACTACTCCCTCTGGCAACAGCTACAATCTTTAACCCCTGATCAACGGCAACCACTACTAGAGCAAATCAAAGCCTGGGCAAATTATCAAGCTACTACACCTCGTCTATCTCATCGCCCTCTGACTGTGGGCGAACTATCCGAGATCGAACAGGGAGGAATTATCGAACTAGGCGCACACACCGTTAATCATCCTTTACTTTCCGAGCAATCTATAGCGGTACAACAGCAGGAAATTCAACAAAGCAAACTCGATCTAGAACGATTATTAAATCACCCCGTTACTAGCTTTGCTTATCCCTTTGGAGCATATCAGTCAGAAACTTTGCCTTTAGTTGAGGAAGCAGGTTTTCAATATGCTTGTTCGACCCTAGAAACTAGTGTATGGCAAAAAAGCGATCGCTGGCTACTACCCCGCTTTGAAGTCCAAAATTGGCAGAAAGCAGAATTTGAACGACAATTACTAAGCTGGTTTAATAATTAGGTAGTAGGTAATAAGTAATAAGTAATAAGTAATAGGTAAGTTGAATAAAAACTAATAACTAATAACTAATAACTACAGATGAATAATCAACCTTTAGTTTCAGCTATTATTATTTTCTTAAACGAAGAGAAATTTTTACAGGCAGCAATTGAAAGTGTTATCGCTCAAACCTATAGTAACTGGGAGTTGTTATTAGTAGACGACGGCTCAACTGATCGTAGTACCACCATTGCTCAAGAGTATGCTGCTCAATATCCCGACAAAATTCGCTATTTAGAACACGAAAATCACCAAAATCTGGGCATGAGTGCTTCTCGCAATTTAGGGATGATTCATGCTCAGGGTAAATATATCTCTCCCCTCGATGGTGATGATGTCTGGATGCCAAAAAAACTTGAACAACAGGCGAGAATTCTAGAAGCTAATCCCGAAGCAGCTATGGTGTTTGCACCTCTATTAATTTGGTATAGCTGGACAGGTAAGCTTGAAGATCAAGATCGCGATCATCCTTTCGGTGTGCCTATAGAAGGTTCTCATCCTTTGGGCGATCGCCTTGTTCCTGCTCCTCAAATGTTGAGTTTATTTTTGCGCTATGAGCATTTCATCCCTGCTGGTGTATTAGCCAGACGGGAAGTGATTCAACAAGTGGGTGGTGGAGAAGATAATTTTCGTGGTAGCTATGAAGACGCGATTGTTCACGTTAAAGTCTGTCTTAGACATTCAGTATATGTCTCCAATGAATGTTGGTATAAATATCGCATCCATCCAGATTCTTGGGAGCGAAAGGTGATCAAATCAGGACAAGCTGATGCTAATCGACTCATATATTTAGAATGGGTAGAACAATATTTAATTCAACAAGGGGTAAAAGATAAAAATGTCTGGCGATCGCTACGCTCTGCTTTATTCCCCTATCGCCATCCTTATATGCATCGCCTGAAAGAAAATTATCGCTATTTAATGATAATAATTAAAAAAATCCTTAAGAAAATGATAAATTCGTGATTGTCCACAATCCCAAAGAATTACTCAAGAATATGAACTTATTTTAATAATTTGTAATTGTCTAAATTTTAGGAAGTAGGGTTAGCCGAATTTCAAAGTCAAACTATTCTTTTATGATGAAGATAGCGTAAAAAAAATTAACAAAAGCTCAATTACAATAATCATATGGCACTATTTGGTTTAGGCAAAAAATCTTCTATCCCAACTCCTGAAGAAGCATTACCAGGACGTAGCCAGCCTATGGCTGTACCAGAAAAACACCATATTAATGGCAATCCTCTGAAACCTCCTTTTCCTGAAAATATGGAAAAAGCGATGTTTGGCTTAGGTTGTTTTTGGGGAGCAGAACGCAAATTCTGGCAACAAGAGGGAGTATATACCACTGCCGTTGGTTATGCTGCTGGTCATACCCCTAATCCTACTTACCAAGAAGTCTGCACTGGCATGACAGGACATAATGAAGTTGTCCTAGTTGTTTATGATCCAGCTAAAATTAGCTACCAAGATTTATTAAAAGTATTTTGGGAAAGTCATAATCCTACCCAAGGAATGCGTCAGGGTAATGATCGAGGTACTCAATATCGTTCTGGTATTTATACATTTACCCCAGAGCAAAAACAATTGGCAGAAGCTTCTAAAGAAGTCTATCAGCAAGAGTTAAGCAAAGCAGGTTACGATACTATCACTACCGAAATTCTTGATGCACCAGAATTTTATTATGCTGAAGATTATCATCAGCAATATCTTGGTAAGAATCCGAATGGCTATTGTGGACTTGGGGGTACTAATGTTGCTTGTCCTTCTGGTATCACTGTGCAGAAGTAATAAGTAACAGGTAATAGGTAATAAGTCTTGATTTTGCAACTTTTTGCCTATTACCGACTGGTAACTCTGACTGCCTGACACATTTCACTAAAGCCTAATCAGATGCGACATTTCAACTATATCAATCCCTGCTGCATTGAGATTTATTGGTTTTAATGAACTGAACACTGATCAATACTATTTAGTTTCATCTAAGCAAGCTTTTAACTTAGTAGCTAAAATTCCCACATAAGGCTCTTGGTCGATTGTCCCGTGACTACCACCGACAAAATGAAAATCAATTGGCTCTGTGGTTAATTCCTGCCAGCTTGCTTGCTGATCTAATCTTAAAGTGCCACTAGCAAAGATGGTAATTTTACCCGCATAACTACTTGATGGTGAATAATTAGCTCTGGCTTTCATATGACTACGAAAAACCTTTTGCACATTTGCCATTCGGGGATCTACAGGAGTTGAGGTGGGGAAAAATCTCTCTTTCAGTTTTCGCAACTTCTGTTGATATCGATACTTAAGAATGGTTAACAGTTGACCACTCCCACAAAAATAAGCAAAACTTTGCCAATATTGAGCAAGAGATTTTGCTTTCTTGCTACCATCAAGATTTCGCAACTTGTGATAGATATTGGGAGGCAGTCCTCCGTCAATCAAAGCTAATAGAGCAATCTTTTCTCCCTGCTGTGTCAGTTGTCGTGCCATTTCAAAAGCGACAATGCCACCAAAACATCTTCCTCCCAAATAATAAGGGCCAACAGGTTGAATCGTTTGAATTTCTTGGATGTAGTGTGCAGCCATATCTTCTACTCGTTCATGAGGCGTAGTGTCTGACTCTAAACCCAATGGTTGAGGTACATAGAAAGGCTGATCAACACCTAAATGACGCACTAAATTAGCAAAGCCTAGTAAACTATTGCCAGCAGGAGGAATACAAAACAAAATCGGACGAGAATTATTTGGCTGTGGGGGATTCAACCAAGAGTTAGAACTGGTATTGGTTTCTTTGTTAATTAGCTTGGCTAATTTTTCAATTGTCGGTGCTTCTAGCAAAGCAGATAGGGGTAATTTTTTGCCGAAGGTATTCTCAATTTCTCCTAACAATCTAAAGGCAAGTAGGGAACTACCTCCTACTTCAAAAAAGTTATCGTGCAGCTGAATTTGTTCGTTGTCTAAAATTTCTGACCAGAGTTGCGTTAATCTTAGTTCTAGAGCATTTTTAGGCTGGGGTTTAGTCCCTGAAGATTGAGATTGAGATTGAGCAGAAACCGAAAAAAGATTTGCGCGTTTAGTTCTTAGTTGCTGACGGTTACGTTTACTTAATACCAACAAAGAGTCAATTGCTTGAGTAGGATCAGCGACAATTTGCTCCAGTATTGTTTGCCAATGCCCTGCCATCATGGTGATGGATTCAGCAGTAAATAAATCAGTATTATATTTCCAGACTCCAATAAGCTCTCCTTGACACTCGGTTACAGACAAAGACAAATTAAAATCAGCCGTACCATTATCGACTTCTAATTCTTCAACAGTTAAACCAGATAGACTTGGCACAGTCTGAGCGTTATTTTGCAGAACAAACATAACTTGAGATAGAGATGTTTGCCCTAAATCCAGATCTTGAACTAGCTGTTGTAGAGGGAAATCTTGGTGAGCATAAGCACCAGAGACAGTTTTACTGACTCGACCTAGTAATTCTTTAAAACTAGGATTACCAGACAAGTTACTCCGCAAAATTAGAAGGTTGACAAAGTAGCCCATCAGCCGTTTAAGTTCTGGGCGGTTGCGGTTGGCAATAGGACTACAGACGAATAGATCTTCTTGCTCAGTGTAAGCATAAAGCAAAATCTTAAAAGCAGTCAGGAGAGTGGCAAAAAGAGTTGCGCCCGATTGATAACTGAGTTGTTTTAACTCAGCGGTAAGTGGTGCAGCAAGAATTAACTTATAAGTAGAACTTTTACGGCTCGGTACTGCTGGGGCAGGATAATCTGTTGGTAAAGCTAATTCTGGTAGATTTTTACCAAGTTGTGTCTGCCAGTAAGAACTCAAGGCAGCTAAAAAATCACCTTGTAACCATTGGCGTTGCCAAACTGCAAAATCAGCATACTGGATCGATAACTCTGTTAGAGGCGAGGGATTTCCCTCCCCAAAAGCTGCGTAAACTGAAGCTAGCTCTTGCCAAAATAATCCTTCTGACCAACCATCAAAAACAATGTGATGAACTGTAATCAACAATAAGTTTTCAGTGGGTGTAAGTTGAATTAAAGAAGCTCTTAAGAGATAATCGGTAGTAAGATCAAAAGGTTTTTGGGCGGTTTCTTGAATCAGTTGCGCGATCGCAATTTCCTGTTCTTCTTTCGTTAAGGATGATGGCAATTGCTCGATTGACAAACGCCAATCCTCAGCCGATTCGGCAACTATCTGTACGAAACCTGATCCTTGAGTCGCAAACCTAGTCCGTAAAGCTGATTGGCGAGCTAAGATGGACTGAAAACTTTGTTCGAGAGCAGTAATATTTAACTGCCCCTGCAAACGCAGCGCAAACGGAATATTATAGGCTGCACTTTTGGCGGACAATTGATCCAGCAACCAGAGACGTTCTTGATTAAAAGATAAAGGTAAATCACCGTCGCGATCAACTGTAACTAAAGGGGGGGCTTGATTTTGTAGACCAATAATAGTTTTGATCGCCTGCCAAAGGTCATTTGGGGCTTCGGCGGATTTAGGCTGAGAAGGAGTGGCATTAGCTGAAGAAGATGAATCTTCTTCAGAGTCTGATTTTTTAGTTGATAAAACTTTGGGAGATTTCATATATCTATGGTTTCCATTCTAGAGTTGATGGTGGCTGCTCAAAAAAGCGGTCTAGACTTGGGTTTTATGGCTAACCAATGTCACAATATCGTCGATTGTCCGAAAATTATCGAAGCTAATTTCGGTATCGTTAAAGGTAATACCAAAAACTTCTTGCAAATTAAAGATCAAAGTCATAGCATTGATGGAGTTTAGCCCCAGATAAAAAATATCCTGATCATTGGTAATTTGTTGGCTATCAACATGGGGGAGTAATTCGGAAACTATATTTTGGGTTTTGAGCTTGAGTTCTTCAATGGTCATGATGGTTAGTAGTTAGCGGTTAGTAGTTAATACGATTCGTGCAAAAAGTGTATTACACCAGGTCTTTGCGTAAAATTTTACCGAGGGCACTGCGAGGTATTTGGTCGCGAAATTCGATAATTCTAGGAATTTTAAAGTCGGCTAATTTTTCTTGACAGTAAGCAATCAACTCTTCTTCTAGACATTTTTGCTGACAGACCACAATCGCTTTCACAATTTCTCCAGTGTAGGGTTGTTTGGTGCCTACAACTACAGCCTCTTCCACCTTGGGATGGGTGACCAAAATATCTTCTACTTCAAAAGGATCGACTTTATGTCCTCCTGTTTCGATAAAGATTCTCTTTCTACCAGTAATTTTGAGATAACCCCGTTCATCTTTCCTCCCTAAATCCCCAGTAAAAAAGTGACCATTTTGAAATACTTCTTTATTGACTTCAGGAGAATTATGATATCCGCTAGTTAAGGTTTTACTGTGAATAACTAGTTCCCCCTCAAGACCAGGAGGTAATTCCTGTCCACGATCGCCAATTACTTTGATTTCGACATTGTGCATGGGCAAGCCAACGGAATCATATTCCATCTCTGGGTCATTTTCCAGGTTAATAGCTACAGAACCAGCTTCTGTGCAACCGTAGAGTTGACGGATAAAAATCCCAAATCGTTGGTAGAATTTCGTGAAAATGTCTTGAGAGAGGAAATTTCCAGCGGAGATACACAATCTCAAACTAGGTAATTCTGGATAGGGTTCTGGTGGTGCTGCTGCCAAAATACTAAAGATATAGGGAACCGCAGGCAGAATAGTAATTCCCTCTTGTTCGATTAATTCCAAAACTCTGGCACGTCGGAAGACAAAAGGCATTTCGACGGGAACACCATCTTGTAGAAACGGTTCTAAAATGACCAGGGTTGCTCCTGAACAGATCGTTGCCAGCAAGCATTCACCGAATCCGTAAGCATGATAAAGGGGAACTAGAGAGAGAATATTATCTGAACTTTGGATTTGTAGTGTCTGTATACAGTTATATGCTTGATGATAGAGATTTTCCTGGGTACGACAGACTCTTTTAGGTCTGCCTGTAGAACCTGATGAATATTGATAGAGAACATCTCCTGTATAAGCTTCTTCAAGCTGCCAATTTCCCAGATCGGGCTGAATTAAGTCAGCAAAAGCCAGACCAAAAGTAGGCTTTTCTCCCACGACTATCAAATCAATGGGATGTTCCAAGCGAGAAATTGTCTGGTAACAAACTTCCGCTCTTACTTCATCGGTAATAACTACTTTGGCATTACTATCGCGAAGAAAATGTTCTAGTTCATTTTCTTTATAGCCAGGATTGAGTAACAGAGCAATCGCATTGAGGGAGGCAATGGCAGAGAAACCAATTACAAATTCGGGACAATTAGGCAGAATCATAGCGACGCAATCTGATTGCTTAACCCCTAATGATTTGAGACCTTGATTAAATCCTCGAACTTGTTGGGCAAATTCTTGATAACTAATTCTTGACTGACCATAGACGAGAGCAGTTTTTTCAGGATACTCTGTCACAGTCTGGTGAAGCATTTGGTAGAGCATAATTTACTGTTGATTATTTATTCTGAATAATGGCTTCGATTTCAATATCTAATTCTGAACGGCAAATATCAGATCGCAGATAAATAATGTGGTCTTCTTCAGTAGCTAAAATACTTTGAGGAAATAGTTCTCGCACTATTTTGGCATCGGCTTCATGACGGATATACACTTTAAAAAAGCGATCATACTGAGCAGAATCAGGCATCAGGCTACCAAAACTCATCCGTTCATGAACCAACCCCATATTGGCAAACACCAAACTCATATTATCGAGGGTTGTATACATCTGTTCGGTAACATCACTGAGAGTTACTGACTGATGGCTTTTGATGCTAGCTGTTCCCGATAAATAACCGACTCTTTTGTCTGCTATATTCACCAGCGTTCCCCTGGCAAAACTAGGGGATCTCGGTCCATATTTTCGGGGATACTTAAACGCCGAGACCTGTTCGGGGTTTTCTATGTGAATTGCTGCTGCTTTTCCTGCCATAAAGTAAAGCACTAACTTGCGATCGTTAATTCCTACTGCCGAAGCTGCTGGGAGTTTGACTTCAAAATCTACACCGTAAAACGCTTCAAAAGCTAAAGAACGACCTTGGCAAAAGGATTTATAATTTTCGAGAGCGGAAGTTTCATCGTTAATATAAGGAATATAATTCCAGACTCGAAATAAATTCCAGTCTTTAGTTAATTCCAAAAAGTCCATATAGGCTTCATAAGCTGCTTTTTCGAGGGGAAAATCGATTTCTTTAACTAAAACTCCAGCTAAATATGATTCTGATTCGAGTAATTGGAAACCCAGTCGAGAATGAATACGACCATCATAAGCAGCAATTCGCTCTCGACTATCTTGACCTAAGACAGGAATTTTTACATAGAGGTCAATATTATTTTCGCTAGAGACGCAGCTAGTTTCTTCACGACCAAAAAATACCTGTAAGGTTTTAGTTGGCGGATTGGTCTTCTTCAAGCTAGTTGAGGTGGGATAGGTTGCAGTTACTATAAACATTGTGATTACCTGAGAAATTGAGTTTGTAGGTGTTGAGTTCTAGACCTGATAAATAATCGAGGTAGAAGCTATTTGGAGTCCTAATTAAGCAATAATCGTCAACTGTTCGCTACTAAGCGTTGGCATATTATCTAGAACAACGATACCTGTTGCTATTGAAGAACCTGTGCCATCAGGATCAAAACTGAGTAAACCAGTATCAGATTGATAGAGAAAAGTTGCCCCAGTTCCCAATGACTGAGAATCAGTACTACTAACTAATGTGGGTTCGATCGCCGTGAAGTCTGTTTCAGTACCAAAACTGGCATTAAAGCCAGCCGAGGAGAACACTAAGCGATCATCAATGCTCAAGTCAGTGATTGTATCAGTCTGTGAATCGAGATTTTCGTAAAGGAATCTATCTGCACCTTCTCCGCCAGTCAAAACATCTGCACCACTAGTGCCAAACAAAATATTTGCTTGGTCATTACCAGTTAGGCGATCGCTAAATTCTGACCCCGTGATATGGTCAATTCCTGTCAGAGTATCATGCTTGACTAGGGTGTCGTACCAAGCATTGCCAATCGCTTGATATCCTGTTGCATCGGGATGAATACCATCATCTATGAGATCACTTAAATCTATCGAACCGCCAGCGTTGACATAGGTTACTTGCTCACCTTGCTGTTGTCCTAGTTCTGGCAATAGAGCATTAACTTCTTCAACAATCTTAGCTTCCTGTTCGCTTTCCAATTCAGGATCAAGAGGAACAAGAGAGGAAACAAATATTTCTGTATCGGGTAACTCAGCTTGCAAGCGATCAATCAGTTGATTGAGATCTGCGATCACTTCAGAAGTCTGATCGGAGCTCAGAATATCATTAGTTCCCGCCATCAACAGGACGACATCAGGTTGATATTCTGTTAGTAACCCCTTCTCAATTAATCCCGTCAATTCGTTAATTGTCCATCCTGGATGTCCTTCGTGTTCAGGGTCGGGCAAATCGCTTGTTTCATTAGTTTGAGAACCAATAAAATCGATACTCAAATCATCATCATTAAAGTTATTTCCTAACTGAATACGATAACTACCAGGAGTAGGTTCGATGGGATAGTTACCTGCGGTAATAGAATCCCCAAGGGGGAGAATTCTTGGCTGCTCAGTGATGTCATAAACTGGTTTCAGCACCTGCTGCGTATCCAGATTGGCAATAATGCCTCTGTAACTCCCGCTATAGTCAGTAGTATTTTCTAGATCGACAGTTAAATCGGAGTCAGGATTATTGAGAGCAATTAAATCGATTGCCATGACATGCGCTGGATATTAAATAGTTTTTAGCTTTTGGCTTTTAGTAACTAGGTAGAGCGATCACCATACCTAGTTATTACTTATAGATTACTTATGAATTAGTTGTAGGACTTTATGCACTTCAGAACCAAAAAACATCCGTAATCTTATCTCCGCCTTAAATGAGGAAGGGAATGGGCGGGTTTTCGAGGGGCTGTGGTGGTAGGTTTCCTGCGACCTTTATAAGATAAGCCCCGTCGCGTTCATTCAACCACGTAAGACGCCAACAGCTAAGAGCTTGACTAAGACAAAGCTATTTTGTTGGCTGGATTAGTAGCCATACCAAAATAAGCATTTTGTTCGGCTCGGAGGCGATCGCAAAGTCTGCCTGGAGGAAGTTCCACATCTTCATAGGTCAATACCTCATCTTTAGCGATATCGCGTTTGAGACGACAACCTTCAGCTAAGCCCATGGGTAGCAAATTCTCTCTGCCTGCTACTTCGGCGTTTTCACATTGTCCGTAGGTCATATAGTAGCCAATACCATCTAAGATATCTCCTGCTTTCAGGTCGATTTTAGCCGTTGTTATTACCTCTACCTTTGGTGCGCCGAGAGGACTCATCACCGCATCCTGTAGTAAAACCACCCGCGCTACAGAAAGAGGAACTTCAAAGTGGCAGAGGTGATAAGGAGTATAAAAACTATATAAAGGCCCTTCTCCCAACTTATATAAATTTAGATAGTGTTGCTGTTTGGGGTCATCATGGGTAGCAAACACAAACACACCAGGGCCAGGTTGTGCGCCGACCACATAATCAACAATGCCATTCAATTCCTTCAAGCGATCGACATCATACATTGAGGTCATCTGATCTACATGACCTTTAAATTCATAGCCCAGCATTCCCCTTTGAGCAACTTGCATTCCCGTAGCATTAGCAACGATCGCCTGTTCAAAAGAAATTTTTGTCCCATCGGCAAAACTGGTCACCATGTGGGCTTTCTGTCCCCATTGTCTGGCGAAGCCTTCTTGAGTGGTGGGGTTACGATAGGGGTCTTGTAAACCTTTGATATTGCCACAGAGTAAGGGAGTAAGTCCGATACTTTTCACAAAACGGTAAAGATTCATCTCTACCCCTGGTTGATCTCCATCACAGGCACTAATAATTACCCCTGCACGGTCAGCATAGACCTTGAGAATCGAACCAATCGTGCCATCCAATTCCGCATTCATCAGAATCACGTGCTTGCGATTAGCGATCGCTTCCATGACAATTGCTGCTGCATATTCAATTGTCCCTGTCACTTCAATCAAAGCATCGATCTGTTCGGCTCGACATAAAAGTTTGGCATCTTCGGTGATCGCATATTTTCCTTGAGCGATCGCTTCTTCTAAGGCAGGAGCAGTTTCAATCTCCTGTACTTCTTCAACTCCTGCCTCTTGATAAGCTCTTTTTGCACCTTCTAGATTACGATTAGCGATCGCCACTAATTCCATACCAGGAACAGAATTAATAATTTGATTAGCAATCCCACGTCCCATAAAACCAGCACCAGTCATAGCTACTCTGACAGGGTTGCCCGCTGCCAAACATTCTTGCAAAGCTCTATCTACAATAATCATCACTTAACCTCTAAAAAAAATAAAATTGTTACGAAACACTAGAAAGCAAGTAATAAGTAATAAGTTAGCCAAAGGCTTTATTAAGGATTATTTGACAGCTTGCGTAAACTTATTACCCATTACCCACTACATATGATTAACCGTAGGAACTTTGAGTAAAGACCAACTAGCATCTTTTTCAGAAAT
>CAYMWC010000115.1:0-17509 GCA_964393695.1 uncultured Pleurocapsa sp. | reverse complement strand
CTACTTTTATAATATAATTCTTTATTGTCTTCTATCTGGCTGCAAACCGCTGTATATTCTTGGTAATAACCTCGAAAACCTTGAACTTACAGGAACAAATAATCTTACGGGGATAGGAAATGCTCTCAGCAACAAAATAACTGGTAATAGTGGCAATAACAACCTTGTAGGAAATATTGGCAACGATAGTCTTGATAGTGGTAATGGCACTGATAGCCTCGATGGTGGTGATGGTAATGACACTCTTAAAGGAGGGAATGATAATGACAGCCTTGTAGGAGGCATTGGTAACGATAGTCTAGATGGTGGTACTGGTAATGACACCCTCGATGGTGGGTTGGGAGATGATATTTATGTAGTCGATGATTTCCGAGATGTTGTCACTACATTGAGTGCTACCGATGGGACAGATACAGTTCAGTCTTCTATTACCTATCGTCTCGGCAGTCATTTAGAAAATTTAACCCTAACTGGGTCGAGTAGTATTAATGGTGTGGGGAACGAACTAAATAATATTATCCTTGGTAGCAGTGGCAGTAATATTATTGAAGCTAGAGATGGAAATGATTCCATTGATGGCAACAGTGGTAATGACATTTTGAGAGGAGAGGCGGGTAATGACACCCTGAAGGGCAATACTGGTAATGACTTTGATACTTTAATTGGCGGTATCGGCAATGATGAGTATCATGTCGGCAGTGCTGAGGATGTAATTATCGAAAATCCCAATGAAGGTACTGACCAAGTATTCTCAACCGCTACTACCTATACACTTAGTGAGAATATAGAAAACCTAACTCTCAGTGGTACAGCCAGCATCAACGGGACTGGTAATACTTTAAACAATACTATTACTGGAAATTCTGGCTTCAATCTTATTGATGGTGGTGCTGGTAATGACACGATGATTGGTGGTACTGGTAATGATAACTATATTGTTGACAGCGCACTAGATATTATTACTGAAACCTCTACTTTGGTTACAGAGATAGATACTGCTTATGCTTCCGTTAACTACACTTTAAGTAATAATGTTGAGAATTTAATCCTAACTGGAACTACTAACCTAACTGGTACTGGTAATTCTCTTAATAATCTACTGATGGGTAACAGTGGCAATAACACTCTCAGAGGTAATGATGGAAATGATACTCTCAATGGTAGTTTAGGTATTGATACCCTAGAAGGAGGTCTTGGTAACGATACTTACATTATCGATAATACTTCTGATGTCATTACTGAATTAGCCAATACCAATAGCGGACTAGATACTGCTAAATCCTTAAACGATTATACTTTGGCAGCTAATGTTGAGAATTTGGTCTTGCTAGGTAATGCCGATCTTAAAGGTCACGGTAACACTTTAAATAATCTTATTACTGGCAATAGTGGTAATAACGAGCTTAAAGGTGGTAGTGGAGATGATATTTTAATAGGTGGAGCAGGAAATGACACTATAATAGGTGGAATTGCTAATGATCGCTTGAGTGGAGGTTTGGGTGTAGATAAATTCTCCTACAACAGTGGAGTTATTTTTTCGGCTACTGATTTTGGTACTGATCGTATTGTTGATTTTAGTAGAACCGAAGAAGATAAAATTGTTCTAGGTAAAACAACTTTTGGTTTAACAAGTGTTGTCGGTAATGCTTTTAGTATCAATAGCGAGTTTGCTTCTGTTGCAAGCGATCAATTAGCAAAAAGTAGTGCTGCTAAAATTGTTTACAGTAGTGAAACTGGTAATATTTTCTATAATTCTAATGGTGCGACGCTAGGCAACGAGGCAAATCTAGCAACTTTGAAAACTGATTCTGATGTGGTATTGACTTCACTATCGGCTTCAGATTTTATAATTGTTTAAATAAAAAATAGGAACGAACTACGCTGGTAGTAAATTAAACTTCCTACTTTCTACTTGAAGGGCGCATGCCTTGCGCCCCTACTTTTTACTTTCTACTTTCCCTGGTTTAAAGTAGGCTTCCATTACTTGTCTAACTAGCGGTGCAGCGATTGATCCACCACCGCCACCAGAGTGTTCGGCAAAAGCTACGACTATAATTTCAGGTTTATTATAAGGGGCATAAGCACCAAACCAAGTATGGGACTCACCTGGAGGAGCTTCGGCTGTACCACTTTTTCCTGCCCCAGGGGGAATATCTGGAGAGTTTAGTTTTGTACCTGTACCACTATCGACTACAGCCCTCAAGCCTTTTTGGATAGTTGAAAGGGTAGCTGGTTTGAGTTCTAGATTAACTCGTTCAGCTTGTTTGGCTTGATTATTTGCTTGCAATAAATGGGGTTGTATTTTATAACCGTTATTAGCGATCGCACTAAACATGACAGCTATTTGTAAGGGAGTAGCGGTGGTAAATCCTTGACCGATAGACATATTCACTGTGTCTCCCACAGTCCATTCCCAATTATCAAAATTACGACGTTTCCAAGCATCATCAGCAATTAGACCTACTGTTTCTCCTTCTAATTCAATCCCCGTTGGTTTGCCAAAACCGTATTTTCGCGCCCATTTGATTAATTCTTCGCCCCCAACTCCTCGACCAATTTGACCATGAAACGTGTTACTACTCCAAGCTAAAGCAGTTACATATCCTATTGATCCAAAACCTGCTTTATTCCATTCTCCAAAATTTGTGCCACCAACGGATAAATAAGGATATGTCCCTAAAATGGTATTAGGAGGGTATTTTCCTGATTCTAAGCCTGCTGTTGCCGTGACAACTTTAAAGGTTGAAGCAGGAGGAAAGGCACGTAAAGCCATATTTAAAAAGGGATTTCCCTGAGATTGCAATTCCTCCCAGATTTGAGGAGTAACAGAAGAAGAAAAAATATTAGGATCGAAACTTGGATAACTAGCCATAGCTAAGACTGCGCCGTTATTGGGATCAAGAGCGACAATTGCCCCTTTTTTTGTTCCCAAAGCAGTTTCCGCAGCCTTTTGGACATTGACATCGATAGTTAAGGTGATATCTTTACCCTTTTTAGGTGGCTCTTCTCCTAAGAAAGAGATAATACGTCCTGCACCATCAACCTCTAGTTTTAATCCTCCCCATTCTCCTCGCAGTTGAGATTCATAGGCTAATTCTACTCCCATTTTGCCCATGACATCTCCCAGACGATAGCCTTGGGATTTTCGGCGTTTTAATTGCTCTGCATCTAACTCGCCTGTATAGCCTAATATATGAGCAGCCAACTTTCCTTGGGGATAATATCGTATTTTACCGATGTCTATTTCAATTTCTTTTAATTGAGACTGATATTCTTCGAGTACTGTAATTTGTTCAGGAGTTAAATTACGGGCAATGGGAATCAAGCTATTATAGTTATACCCTGCCTGTTCTACCCGTTTTTGCAGATCTTGGGGGTCAATTTTCAGAATTTGGGCAATTAAATTGCGAATTTCTAGCCAGTTCTTTTGTTTCTGCGCCTTGGGCCACAAATATGCCGAATAAGATAGACGATTAGTTGCTAGTATTTTTCCTTGACGGTCTAGAATACTACCTCGAACTGGCGGTTTAGGTATAATACGAGTCCGATTATCTTCCGCTTTTTGCTGATTGAGATCTCCTTGTTGCAGTTGTAAATAACCTAAACGCCATCCTATTGCCCCAAACAAGATTAAGCTAATAACTATAGTTACAGGAATTGCTTGCAGTTGCTTGCCTACGGTGCGTTCGGCTACATTTTTCGCTTTAATATTTAATCTAGAACCAACAAAGGTCATAAACAGTATATTTAAGTATATAACTTGAGTTTTAGCTATTAATCTTGCAATCTTTTCTTGCTCTATCCTAATTCAGCAAAATCAAATTGTTAATTGCCGACAGTTTTATTATTCCCAATCAAAACCAGAACTATAGCAATCAGGTTGGGATTACATCTTCGTATGATGACTTTAAATAGAATTTCTGCCAGTCTCCCCGTCAGTCATAACATTTAATTACACGACTTGGAAGGTTAAAGGAAAAATGGGAAAGTAATAATAATACATCTGAATACATCTGAGCGTATATGACCGTGGAAGAAGCACTGATACTTATCAAACAAGTTTTTAAAAATAGACGATTAAACAAAATACAAGAGATAATATTGCGGCAATGTTGGGATGGTTTTTCCTACTCAGAAATTGCTGACAGTGCTAAATACGATCTTGGTTATGTTAAAGATGTGGGTTCTAAGTTATGGCGATCGCTTTCAGAAGCATTAGGTGAAAAAGTTACTAAAAATAATTTCCGATTAGTTTTGCAGCGATACCGATACAGTTTGTCTGAAGAACAATCCCAACTGTTATTAGTAGATACTTCTAAGCCTATTGTAGTTAACGATTCCTCTAATAATTATCAAGATTGGGGTGAGGCGATGGATGTTACTTTCTTCTGGGGACGCGCTACAGAATTAGCTGCTTTAGAAAAGTGGATTGTTGATGAATGTTGCCGTCTTACAGTAATTGTCGGTATGGGCGGCATGGGAAAAACCGCACTAACTGTTAAACTCGCTCAACAAATTCAAACCCAGTTTAAATATTTAATTTGGCGCAGTCTGCGTAATGCACTACCTTTTAAAGATTTAATTGCAGAGATAATTTTATTGCTTTCCCAAGGGCAAGAACTTAACTTACCACAAACCATAGATGCTCAAATCTCTCGACTAATGGAGTATCTTCGCTCCTCACGCTGTTTACTGATTTTAGATAATTTTGAATCAATTTTGCAAAGTGGTAAAAAGGCTGGACGCTATCGGGGAAGGTTATGAAGGTTACGGACAATTCTTAAGAAGGGTTGGAGATGAAAAGCATCAAAGTTGTTTAATCGTTACTAGTCGAGAAATGCTAACTGCGATCGCTAATAGAGAAGAGGAAATTTGCTTTGTGCGATCGCTTCAATTAACTGGATTGGAAAAAGTAGAGGCAGAAAAAATCCTGCAAGCTAAGGGGTTGGCTGGATCGATCAATGAATTTCAGCAACTCATCGATCTTTATACAGGTAATCCTCTCACTTTAAAAATCGCAGCAACCACCATTAAATCTTTTTTTGATGGAGATATCTGGCTCTTTTTTCAAGAAGGTATTGTTGTCTTTGCTGATATTTGGGATTTGTTGGATGGGCAGTTCAATCGCTTATCTGTTTTAGAACAGAAGGTAATGTATTGGTTAGCAATTAATCGAAGATGGATAACATTGGCAGAACTACAACAGAATATCGTTCCTACGGTATCTCATCGAGAACTAGTGGAAGCATTTTTATCTTTACAGGCGATCTCGCTAATTGAAAAACAGTCTACTAGTTTTACTCTGCAACCTGTAGTTATGGAATATGTGACGGAAAGGTTAGTGAGTTATGCAGAAATTAACATTTAGAGTTAGCTTCGTTTATACACATTCAAGAAATCATCTCTTGAAATACCCGATTGAGTGCAAATAGTTCGTAGTGTCGAACTCTTAATTCGCTCATGATTAGGCAGTGTTAAAGGAGTTCGAGAACCATCTTGATTTTCTCGAACCATTGAAATGTGTTCTCGTTCTCTGACAATCTGGAATCCAAGTAGTTCAAGTGCTTTAATAACTTTTGCTTTAGGTGCATCAACTGGAAACTTGGGCATTACACACTTGCCTCAGCAACAAAAACTTCTAACACAGAAGATTCTGCCTTTAAAACCTCTGTACCGAATGTTTCAATATGGAAACGAATGGCTGATTTTACATCTGCTAAAGCTTCTTCGTAACTATTACCTTCGCCAATTACAATTCCTTCGATACCAAGTGGGTAAGCGATATAACCATCAGAGTGCTTTTCAACAATAATCTTGATATTTTGCATTTAACAATTACCCTAAGATGTCAATAACTAACATTTTCTCTTAATTAACTACAATTATTAACCCAACTGCAAGAATTACGGGAGGACAAGAATTCATGAGTCCATACAGCATGGTTATTCAGTGGAGTAATGAAGATCGACTTTTTTTGGTAACAATTCCAGAGTTTGCCGATCGCGTTGTCATGCCCTGTACTCATGGCAAAACTCGCTCCGAAGCAATTCGTAATGGGGAAGAAGTGATTGAAATGTACTTGGAAGCTTGGCAAGCAGAAGGTGAACCAATTCCTGAACCTAGCACACTTCAAATTGCTTGATTGAAATCTTGGTTTAATGAGTATCGCGTTTTTATGGGAAGTCTGAATGGCGATCGCTTTTTCTTTCTTTATAACTAAGTAATCGCGATGCGGTAGCACTCGCTTTGCGAGACCGCGTTTTTATATTAAGTATTAATCGCGATCGCTCTATCTTTTAGATGAGGTAAGCGATCGCTATATTGAGTATAGCTAGATTAGTAACGCTATATGTCAGAAAAAGAAATGAATCAGCCTGATTTATTTGATATTGTTGAATTATTAGTGGATTTACCAGAAGATAAACTTAGTACAGGAACTCAAGGGACAATTGTTGAATGTTATCAAGATAATACTTATGAAGTAGAATTTACTAATTCTCTTGGAGAAACTTTAGCACTTTGTACGTTATTTCCCCAGCAATTTGTAGTTGTTTGGCAGGCTAAAACAAAAAGCTGGTTGTCTTTGTCAGAACAAATTACGGCTGTAGTTAACAATTTAGATACTCAACGACAAAAAGAAGTTTTTAAATTTATTCGTTCTCTACAAAGCTAAAAATTGGAATCAATCAATACTTTTCAGTAACTGAGGTGAAAGCGATCGCTAGTTTTATACTCGAGCGAATGCGATCGCATTTTTATCTCAAGTTTTAATTGTTTAAACCCACCTGGTATTACTTGGGTATTTTAGAAAAATTCTCAAACCAACCCCGTCGCCAAAAAAAGTAAACTAAACAAGCTGCTACGGACAGCATTAACACCCAACAAAGAGGATAACCCCAATACCAGTTCAACTCTGGCATATTCCAGGGAGAAATCTCGGTATCAAAGTTCATTCCATAGATACCTACAATAAAGGTGAGGGGAATAAAAATACTGGAAATTACCGTTAATAGTTTCATCACCTCGTTCATTTTGTTACTGATAGCAGAAAGATAAATATCCGTCAGACTCGAAGCTAATTCACGGTATGTTTCGATAATGTCAATAATTTGGACTGTATGATCGTAACAGTCTCTTAAAAAGACTAAAATTTCTGGGTCAATTACACTACTGCCATCTCTAATTAGTGTATTGAGAGCATTTCTTTGGGGCCAAATTGCCCGTCGTAGGGCAAGTAGTTCTCTTTTGACTTGATATACCTTAGCTAAACTTTGATTCCCAGGATTAAAAATTACCTCGTCTTCTAAACTTTCTATTTTTTCGCCATAAATTTCTAAAACAGGAAAAAAACCATCAATAATTGCATCCCAAAGCGCATAGGCTAAATAATCAGCCCCCATACTTCTAATTGTTCCCTTATTAAATTTAATGCGTCTACGTACTGGTCGGAAACAGTCTTTTTCTGGTTTTTCTTGGACAGTTAAGAGATAGTTTTTCCCGACTACTAAACTCACTTGCTCTAGCCAAAACCCTTCCCCTGATGGTTTGGGAACAACCATTTGAGTAATAATTACTAGTTGTTGGGGATAATCTTCTATTTTTGGTCTTTGAGGAACATTAACTATATCTTCTAATACCAAAGGGTGTAAACCAAATACTTTACCGAGTCTGAGCAAAATATTCTCACTACCCAACCCTTTAACATCAACCCAGGATATAGACTCTGTATCGAGATATTCAGCGCAAGCTTCAGGAGTTAATTTGCTAAAACGATCGACGCGATCGCCATTATAATCGATTAGCACAATTTCAGGTAATTCTGCATCTGCCTCGATATTTAGCGTCCCAGGAATACTACCTGGTTGCTCATAAGCGTAGTCAAATAAATCTGCGTCGTCTTCTGGTGGAGATAGTCTAGATTGACGGTCTACTTGCTGATTGTAGCTCATTTAAAGATACTAGCTTAGAAATATTATTTCAATTATTACCTAAAAAAATACCAGCGACGCGATCGCTGGCTTGAAAAAATGTTGTTGTTGTTTAAGCCTGGAAAATCTTTAGTTGCGTGTTCCCACAAGAGACAACTATTAATCTTTGACTCACTAAGAATTGTAACAGAAGATACGATATTTTTGTAAAAAAACAATAAATATATTATCCTATATACAGATTTTACGATAGGTAATTTCTATCTTATGTGATCTCAGCCACTTTACGAGTCAAGCAATTGTAGATTTACACCATCAATAAAACATTTAGTCTAATTTGTGGGACGCTGAGGTGAATTCGCGACTTGTCTTAACAATTCTTGTTCATATCCAGCATATATTACTGACCAATCGTATTGAGTTTCAACCAATTGGCGACCATTGGTTTTTAATTGCTGCCATAGCTGTTGATTTTTAATTAATTCTGCAACTGCTTGGGCAAAGTTGGTGGGTAGATCTTGAATTAATAAATGTTTTTGATCTACCATTGTTAAGCCTTCGCAACCAAGACTAGTAGAAACAACAGGTAAACCCATTGCCATTGAGTGTAGAATTTTTATTCTTGTTCCACTACCTGAACGCAGAGGCACAACACTTAACTTGCATTCTGCTGCGATTTGGCTCATATTTTCAGGGTCGGCAAGCACTTCGATTTGGGAATTATTAATAGCTAAATCTTGAATAATTTTTGGCGGTTGACGACCAGCAATACAAAAAGTTATCTGAGTATTTTGTTGCCAAATGAGTGGTAATATTTCAGTGACAAAATATAAAACTCCATCAATATTAGGATAATAACTCATTGTCCCCATGAACAAGATTTTATGACTTTTAGAATTAGCTACAGGTTGAATATTTTGGACATCAACACCATTTTTAACCACCAAAGTTTTACCCCTTGAGCAACGGCTATCTAACTCTTGTTTATCTGCATCGCTGACAACAGTTCTAAGGGAAAATTGCTGCCAAGTTTTATTTTCATATTCAAATAATAACTTTGATTCTATTTCTGAATCGAGAAAAGCTTTAACTGCATCTAATTCAGCTGCTAAAGTCGGAATAAGATTGGCTTGGTCTGCTGCTGCACAACGACTGAGTAATTTCGATTCAATATTATGCTCGTTTAATACTTTAAAGCACTCGCTGAATAAATCGTGATAAATAGTAGAAACAATAAATTCAAAGCTGACTATATCAAAATCTACCTGGCTAAGTTGCTGAAGTACACGCCACATATTCCAGGTTTTGAAATTATATAATTGTCGTTGTTTATTTTCCTGATATGGTTCGAGAGGTGTACCCAATTTAACCATAAAGGCGCGATCGCAATATTGCGCTAACTGTGACTCAATCTCATAGTCTGCCTCATCAAAAATAAAGGACACTACTGTCAAGTGATGATGACTGCCAAAATACTTAATCTGCTCAAACATACGAATGGCAGCACCACCTTTTTGAGGAGGATAGGGAGGATAGGGAAAAATCATCAAGATTTTCAAAGCATCATCCGTAACGGGATTAGTGATTAATTGCTCACAGTAACTAGTTAACTCTCGCCAACGTCGTTGTAATGTTAAAGCAGAATCTAATTTAGTTTTAAATGGCTCATAGTTTGGCTTCAGACGAATTGCTTGACGATAAACGGCGATCGCTGATTCTAAATCGTATTTTTGTAGTAAAGCTGTAGCTAGTCTCTCCTGATACCAACAGTTAGTTGGCTCTAGAGCGATCGCTCTTTGTAACCAGATTACCGCTTGTTCTAGATCGTTTTCCTGGATCAGTTTTTTGCCTAATTGTGCATAGGCTGCACCATAAATAGCTGTTTCTTCAGTTGTGGGGTTATAAGTAGTTAAGTTCTGATATTCTGTAGCTTTCTGGGAATAATGAGCAAATATGGGAGAAATTTGGAGGCTTAAAACCAGTTGCTGCCATTCAGGCAATTGACTGAGAGCATAAGTATTAAAAGGACGCGAATTTAATTCGGCACTATTACGGAAGCTTGTTAGCCATTGAGCGATCGTTTCCGACCAACTATAAGGAGTATAGGCTAAAGATTTCTGAAAATAGGTAATCATTTCAGGAATACAACCTGCTTGGTATAGCACACAGGCAATCCAGACTAAAAAATCATATCGAGACTGACGCTCTAACTTACGTATCGATTGGGGAATATCATTACGAGCAAAAAAGCAATCCTGCATAAATTCCGCATTAGCCATCTGCTTAGTCGGATTACGCCAGCTAGCACTACTGCTATGTTGACGATAATATACCGTAACTGTTTTTAACCAAATACTCTGGCATCCTTGAATTACCATCCGCAGCACCAGATCCACATCTTCACTGGCAAAAAAACGTAGATCAAAACCCTCAACTTTAAGCAACCAATCTCGACGAAACATCATGGCTGAAGGCAGGACAGGTTTATGTAGCAGCCAAATTTCAGGAGTCAGATCAGGAATTTTATGCCAACGCTCGATATTAGTAAGCTTTTTCCCTGCTTCGGTAATAATACAAAAGCCACTATTGACAATACCGATTTCTGGCTGAGTTAAGAAAATTTCTACTTGTTGTGCCAATTTCTGGGGTAGCAAAATATCATCAGCATCTAAAAAAGCAATAAATTCCCCTTTAGCCAAATAAATACCGCGATTTCTAGTTGCAGAAACACCTTGATTTGATTGTTCAAAATAGCGAATTTTATCTAAATAAGGAGTAACTACTTCACTGGTATTATCCGTAGAGCCATCATTAATAACAATAATTTCATAATCAGTATAAGTCTGTTCTAAAACCGAGGCGATCGCTTCTGGGAGATATTTAGCACTATTATAAGCAGGAATGATCACACTGACTGTCGGTGTTTTGGTAGCTAAGGTAGTGATGATTAATTCTTGCCAACCAGGGATTTGAGTTAATTTATAAGTATTTAACGGTAAATTCTCTCTCTGAGCAAAATCTTCAAAAGATTCAATCCAATTCAGGCTAATTTCTCCCGCCGATTGTGTGGTATAACTCAGAGATTTACGTAAATAATCACAAACTTCTTGAGCATAACCATTTTGATATAAATGCCAGGCTGACCAAACTAAGTTGCAATAATTTACATTATTTTCCGCCTGTTTAATTGCCAACGGTAAATCTGCCTTACCAAAAAAACGCTGATGCAGCAACTCTAATGACTTAACTCGTCTCAAGGTGTTGCGACTGAGAGATTTACTATTTACCTGTCGATAGACTGTGCCAATCTCTTGATACCATACTGCCTCACAACCTTGGAGAATTAGTTCTAAAAAACACTCTACATCCTCTACAGGAATTGTTTCTTGAGGGAAACCACCAACTTTAAGTAACCAATGACGACGAATCATAGTTGCACTTGGTAGCACTGGTTTCCAATATAGCCAGGTATTTAAATCTAACTGGGGTAAACTATGCCACAATTCCACATCTGCCGTAATGTTTCCCTCTTGATCGGTGAGCTGCCAACCACTAATCACCATGCCAATCTGAGGTTGAGCTTTCAATATAGCTACTTGTTGTTGCAATTTTTGGGGGAGAAATAAATCATCGGCATCTAAAAAAGCAATTAGTTGACCCTTGGCTGCTTCTATACCTCTATTTCTAGCTGTTGCTACTCCCTGATGATCTTGATAAATATAGTTGATTTTAAATTGATAAGGTTCAAGAATTTGGCGTGTATTATCAGTTGAGCCATCATCAATCACAATTACTTCATAATTAGTGTAGGTCTGATTTAGGACACTATCTATAGCTTGAATTACAAATTCAGCACTATTGTAGGTAGGGATAATTACACTAACATAGGAATTCATGACAGTTTTTCAGGGAGCAGAGGAAGCAGGGGAGATAAGTAATTAGTAATTAGTCAAAAACTAACAACTAACAACTAACAACTAACAACTAACAACTACTAGATTCCTTCGTGATAGGTTAATTATCATTGTGTCATTAAATGCAACAATTCCTCAGTGGAGATTTTACTGCTCATCTCTGTACCTTCAAGGAGACTATCAGCGAGATCGCGTTTGTGGTGATGTAGTTCGACAATTTTGGCTTCAATTGTGTCCTTGGTTACTAGGCGATAAATAGTTACGGGACGTTGTTGTCCAATGCGGTGAGCGCGATCGCTTGCCTGATCTTCGACAGCAGGATTCCACCAAGGATCCATGTGAATGACATAATCGGCAGCCGTGAGATTTAATCCTGTACCTCCTGCTTTGAGGGAAATTAAAAAGATATCGCCTTCTCCCCCTTGAAACTTATCTACCCTGATTTTTCTTTGTTTAGCTGGGGTACTACCATCTAGATATTGGTAAGATATGTGATTTTGTTCGAGATAATCACGAATTATATGCAAATGATCGACAAATTGACTAAATACCAAAGCTTTATGTTGATTTTCTAATAATTCTTCTAATATTTCTCCAAAGACTTCTAGTTTGGCACTGGGTAAACTACTATCAGCCATAACCAAACGAGTATTACAACAGGCGCGACGGAGTTTCATAATTTCTGCTAAAACTTGCAGATGTTTAGTCCCTGCATTAGCATCACTATCAGTGAGTTTGGCGATCGCTTTTTGTCTTAAGGCTTCGTAAAATGCCATTTCTTCTGGGGACAGATCTACGTGGAGGGTAATTTCAGTGCGAGAGGGTAATTCTTCTAATACTTGAGTTTTGGTGCGACGTAAGATGAAGGGTTGAATTAGTTTTTTTAATTGTTTTTTTGCTTGTTTATCTTGATTTTTTTCAATGGGTATAGCTAAGCGTTGGTTAAACTGTTCCCAAGAGCCTAGTAAACCTGGATTGAGAAAGCGAAATAGATTCCATAATTCCCCCAGATGGTTTTCGATGGGTGTGCCTGTAGTGATTAATTTAAATTTCCCCTGGAGTTTCATCGCTGCTTGCGAGCGTTTAGTGGTCATGTTTTTAATCGCCTGGGCTTCATCCAGGACAATAGTTTGCCACTCTATCTCAGCGAGCATTGATGCTACTTCTTCTTGCTGTAATAAACCGTAGCTGCATATAAACAGATCAAAAGGTTGTAAATCATTTAAAGTCTGTTGGCGATCGCCGTAACCAAACTGTATGGGATTTAAGGTAGGTGCAAATTTTTGGGCTTCACTAATCCAATTCATACAGACAGAAGTGGGAGCAATTATCAAGGTAGCTCCTTTAGCTGCGTGGGAGAGGATTAAGGCTAATGCTTGCAAAGTTTTACCCAAACCCATTTGATCGGCTAAACAAGCTCCTACTCCCCAATGAGCCAGACGGGATAACCAATCAAACCCTTCTTGTTGATAATCTCTTAATTCTGCTTGTAGCGTTGAGGGTAATTGTGGCTGTAAATCCTTGACTTCCTTAAGTTTACGGACTTGTTGTTTCCAGTGTTTATCCGCTTTTACCTTGCCGACATCGGCGATCGCATCTTCTAAAACTAGCGAGGTTAGGGGATGAAACTGTAAACTGTTACCCTGTTTACTACCAAAGGTTTTTAATTCATCTAAACGTTGACGAAATTGTTGAGTGAGAGCGATAAATTGACCATCCCCAATGGGAATAAAGCGACTGGGGGTTTTTTCTAGTAGTGCTAGCAAGTTTTCCATATCTAACACCAGATTAGCGTCCAGTTTTAACTCTCCACTGGCAGCAAACCAGTCATTTTGGCGTTTAATCTGCATTTGAAAGTCATTTAGCCCTGCCTGATGAGTAATCCTTAGTTTTTCGCCTTCGGGCCACTCAATGATTGCTCGCTCTCCTAATTCTTGTAGTTCTAATAACAAAGATAAACAGTCTTCTGGCTCTTCAATTAACCATTCCCCACTTTCAGACTCAATACGACTGAGAATCGAACAGGATTTAAGCACCTGAGCAGCAAGTTCCGTTTCTTCTGTGATATTACGGGTAGTTTGCAGCCGTTTTCCCTCAATTTCACCAATAACTGTTGACCCACCCTGTCCAGGACGATAATAAGAACCTACTTCTCCAAAAGGACGACAGAGTAAAGCGACTTTTAATCCCTCCCCTGCGGGTAAAAGATGAACATGAGGTTGAGAATTAGCGGTAACTTCCGTCGCACTTTCCACCCCACCACCAATATCAGAATGAACAGTAACAATGGGAGATACACCACTAATAGCAGCTAAAACCTGTTGAGAAGCAGCAGCAGGGACATTTAAACAATTATTTTTTCCCAGGATAGTAGCAATCCGTTGATGTTCAGGAGTAATTTCAATAATTTTCAGGCGAGTTGGTGTTTCCTTGACGAAGATAATATCTTTATTTGCTTGCAGTTTTGGGGAAAATTGGAGGGTTAAACGCTCCTCTTTCTTTTTGACAATTAATTCTGGTTCACCTGCAACAATATCTACACGGGTAGTCGGAGAATCTGACCAAAAAACCAAAGGATGACCAACTAAATCCACAAGAGCGCGATCGCTAAAATTATATTCAACTTGCTCATAATAACCATAATAATCAGTATCGATATGACTACAAATTTTTAAATCTTGAGTTGTTAAATAATCAAATTGACCTGGATTACTATAGAGACGTTTCATGGCAATAGGACGACCTTTACTCCAGCCTCCTTTAGCAGTAATCTTTTGTTCGCGAGGTTGCAACATAAAGCTAGTGCCATAGATAGTAATCAGCCACACTAGACGCTTTTGCGACTCAATTTTGGCTTCTACTTGAGGTTTTTGGATGTTTGCTAAAGCTTTTAAAGATAGTTCCCAAGGTTGCTGGGGCTTAATTAAATCCACCAAGGAAGGGGTTTCAGTTTTAGAATTTACTTCTGCGACTAAGCTTTTTTTAGTTTTAAGACGAAATAACAATTCTGCTGCTTCTACCGCCAACCAATAGTAACCAGTGGCTTCTGCTTGATCGGAGAGTAATTTTAACAGTCTGGGTACACGTCTTCTAGCTTGTGTTTCATCTATCCAGTAAAGACAGAGAGAACAAAAAAAGGTTTCAAGGCTATTACTTTCCTGGTAATCAGCAATCTGAGCAAAATTCACCCACTCTTTTTGAGTCAGATCGCCCTGCTGAATTTCTAAGACTTTTGCTAACCAGACATAGATATAACTCAGCCAACTACTATCTTTAGCAGCCATAATCTGACAGTAAGCTGCTGCTTCTTGAAGTCTGGTAGAAGAACCCTCTTGTAACAGTGCTAAGACAAAAAAAACTCCCCCAAGAGAATCAAAAAATACCTTCCGCTTTTTCGTCCCTTGCTTGAGAGATTCTAAAGCTGAAGTATAAAGAGCGATCGCTTTTTGAGTATCTCCTTCTAAAAAGGCTAACCATCCCCAAAAAACATTAGCTGGTTCTTGCAATTTCGGGTCAATTTGCTCCAAACTATGTTTAGCTGCTTCGAGATCATCCCGTAATATTAATTGTTCAGCCAACAATAAACGCAGAATATCCGAACAACGACCATCAGGATTATCTGCTTCTGTTTTAAGTAATGCAAAATGTTCCTCAGCAGCAGACAAATTCATAAGCGAATCTGATAAGGTGCTGGCTAACCCTAATTCGTACAACTCTTGAGGTAGTTGATTAAACCAATAAGGATCAAAGGGATTATTAAAAAGTAAATTAAATACATCATCAAGCAAAAGTGGTTCTTGATGGTAGCCATATTTCTGATAGCATTCAAACTGTTGAAAGATAAATTCTATATCCTGGCGATAGATCCCAATCCGAACTTCCCGTAATAATTGTTCTATGCTGTTGAAATGTCTCGCATCTTTATTGTTGTAATAAAGAGAAATAGGCAAATAATGGAACATTATTTTGACCATATCTGACCAAACATTAGCTTCAATAGCATCACGAGTCGCAATTTCCGCAATTAAGGGATTACATTGAGGGGATTTGCCCCTTTCTTGAATTACTAGTTCTTGTTCTAAAAGATCTTCTAAATGGGTTTTGAGAGTTTTACTAGTCAAAGCTTTGCCCTGCTCATCCTTTGCCCCCAAAGCATTTAAACAATTCAACAAGCTGCTTCTACTAACAGGTTCGTAAATTACCGAAAACAGCCTGATTATCTGCCTTGGTAGCGTTGGTAGTTTTTGATAAACTTGATCAAGTTTCTGACGTAGACGAGTAATTTCAGTTTTAGAAGCGAGCATGATCGACGGGGGATATCAACTTATTAGTTATCCTACATTTATAGCGATCAGTTATCAATTTAAATGAAGTTAAGCAGTAAAGAAAAAATAACGGCACTTAAAATTGCTGCTACGGGGAGAGTGACCAACCAGGCTAAAACTACAGACTTCAGGGTTGACCAATGTACCTTTTGATCACTAGAAATCAAGCCAATGCCGATAACACTCCCCACCAAAGCATGAGAAGTAGAAACAGGTAAACCAATACGAGAAGCAATTAAAATCGTGCTGGCTGTCGCAATTTCGGCGCAAAAACCCGTGCTAGGGACTAGAGTAATAATATTCTCGCCCACAGTAGTAATTACATTTTTACCCTGGACTGCCAACCCAGCTACAATACCTAAACCACCTAAAATCAAGATCCAGCTAGGAATGTCTAAGTTACTAATCGGCACTGTATTGGTATTAAAAATATAAACTATAACTGCCAAAGGCGCGATCGCATTACCGACATCATTTGAACCATGTGCAAAAGCGACAAAACAGGCACTAAGTACCTGAAACTTGCCCATAATTTTTTCTAAAATTGCTGTTTGTAATTGCTGTTGTTGATATTTTTCTAAACGATTCCAGCTATAAACAGTAATACTGGTAGTAGCTAAAAGTCCGATACCTAAGCTAATTGTTTGTTCGGGTAAGAGAAAATAGTTAAATACTGGTAGCTGCACAATAGTCGGCAGTACAATCACACCAAAAATACCGATCAAGGCTGCACTTAACCAAGGTATCCATTCTCGCAACTGTTGTAAAACATCTTGTCGTTCAAATAGCCAATAGCGTAACAAACTATATAAACTAGCTGCTACCAAAGCACTGATTATAGGAGTAACGATCCAACCCAAAGAAATCATCCCAATACTGTTCCAGGCGATCGCTTCTCTACCAATCGCTACCCAACTAAATCCCGCGATCGCACCTACCACTGCATGAGACGAAGCAACAGGCAATCCTTTACTGGTGGCAATCTGTAACCATAATCCACAAGCCAGCAACACTGCAATCATCCCGACTAAAAATGTCTGAGGGCGATCGACAAACAAACTGGGATTAGCAACCTTAGTAGCTAATGTGGCTGATACTTGCTGACCAAATATTACCGCACCTGTAAATTCTAAAATACCTGCAATAATTATTGCTTGAGTGAGAGTAAGGGCTTTTGATCCCACAGATGTTCCCATGGAATTAGCTACATCATTAGCACCCAGATTCCAGGCGACATAGGCAGCTAGTAGGGAAATTAAAGTTAAAGAGACGATGAGAGTTGAGGACAAGTGGCTATTACCGCTACGCGGAAGTCAGAGGTCAGAGGTCAGAGGTCAGAGGT
>CAYMWC010000114.1:0-17605 GCA_964393695.1 uncultured Pleurocapsa sp. | reverse complement strand
GTATATACAATTAAAATAGCGCGAGATAACTCAACTACATCCTCATCATTAGCAGGAATCCAAACTCCTAGGGGAATAGATTCTGCACAGCGTTGAGCGGAAAGATAACCTCCTACCAAAACATTGAAACCTAAAACCCCATCTTTATAAGCAGGAATAAAAGCTAAATCGTTTAATTCAGCGTGAATGGAATTGTCTCTAGCACCTTCGATCGCAATATTGAATTTGCGCGGTAAATTAGTAAAAGCATAATTCCCCTCTCCATGATTGGTGATCATGTCTTGAAGTTTTTGCATCATCTCGCGTGTATCAATTAATTCATCGGGATCGATACCAGCTACAGGCGATCCTGTTAAATTCCGCACATTGTCCATCCCTGATTGAATACTAGTCAAGCCTACTTCTTTGAATTTCCGAAAAATGTCAGGAATATCTTCTAAACGAACGCCTCGCAATTGAATATTTTGACGTGTAGTCACGTCTGCCGTTCCTTCATCACCGTAACGCTCAATTGCGCTAGCTAACACTCGCATTTGCTCACTCTTAACTATGCCATTGGGAACTCGCATCCGCACCATAAATTGTCCAGGGGTTACAGGACGGTAAAAAATGCCCAACCATTTGAGACGTGTTTCCAAATCCGCTTGTTCAACTGCTTCCCAGCCGATTTGAGCAAAATATTCTAGCTCATTTTTAACATCTAGTCCATCTTTGGCTGCTTTGACTTTTTCTACTTTGTTGAGTTTAATTTCGGGATCGGCTTGGATAGTCATAAAACTTAAGTTTGTCTTGGTAAGAGATTTATCAAAAGGGTGAAGGATGAGGATAAAAATTAATTACACCATTAATTGACAAGAGTAGAAATATTTATTGAGTTTTTTTGTATGTTTTGTTACCAAGAACCAAGTCAGTATGTAATTTTTGCATATATATCTAACACTTGTTGCATGGCAAAATTAACGCCTAAATGTGGAGTTGTTCGTTAAATTCTACAAATATTTGAGATTTTCAGGAGATAAATTATTTTTTTCGTTCCTGGATAATCTGAATTAATAAATCGGTAAAAACTGGATCATTAAGACGTTTAGCAGCTTCAATAAGAATATCTGATTCTGGTTGGGGATCTTCTGCTGTTTTATGGGGTATAGCCACTAAAAGCGAAAGATGACTAATTAAACGATCCAATTCATCTCTAATGCGCGATCGCTTGGCGCATAATAATCTAACTGTACGGCGTATAGAACGTTCTCTTTCTAGCTCTATTAATAGAACATCTCGCTTTTGCGGTTCATTCATCGCTCTATTCCCCCGATATTATTTTTAGCACAGAATCTTTTGACAACAACAAGCTACCGCTAAAAGACTCTTACTTGCATTAAAACCAATTGAGGTAAGAATGAAAACCTTTAGATAATTTTAAATATACTAATTTTACACTTCTATATTCCTTGTTAAATATCGTAACTATTAACAATAGCTTTTAAAATTGATATTTAGAAAAGCGATCGCTCAAGTTGTGTAGGAGCAAATAAAAACAGGGAATTAAAAACAAAGTTAGTAACGTTGCTAAGGCTAATCCAGAAAATACGACAATTCCCAACGGTTGTAGAAACTCGCCTCCTTGACCTAAACCAAGTGCTAAAGGAAACATCCCCAGAACTGTAGTAATGGTAGTCATTAAAATTGGACGCAGACGTTGGGGTGCTGCTTGTAACATAGCAGTCCGACGGGCTACCCCGTCCCTTAAACGAATTTGATTGGCTAATTCCACCATAATAATGGCGTTGTTTACTACAATTCCCACCAATAACACTGCACCTACAATTACTGTTGCACCGATCGCAGTTTGAGTAAGAAATAAGCCCCAAATGGCCCCAGCTAAAGCTAGAGGTAAAGTAAACATAATTACTAGGGGATCGATCAGGGAATTATACTGAACTGCCATGACGACAAACACCAGAAAGGCAGCTAAACTAGCTAAAGTTGGTAGAGTGGATTGAATCTCTTGGTTGCTTTGGGCAGCAGCACTAGGAAGACGGCTTATCCCTGCTGGTAAATTTATACCTTGCAGAATACGCTCAACTTCGACTAAGGCTTCTCCTAAAGTAGCACCTTCATTTAAACTACCAGTAATAATAAATACTTGTCTTTGGTTAATACGTTGGATTTCGCCTGGAGCTTGTCCTTGTTGAATAGTTGCTATATCTCCCAAACGAACTAATTGCTTGTTTTCAGTAAATAGAGGTAGTTCTGCTAGCTGGGAAGGACGTGCAATAGAATCCCGCTCAAACTGGACACGGATATCTACTAAACGATTACCTCGTTGCAGTTGGGTTGGTACAGAACCTTCGATCGCAGTTACCAAAACATTACCCACATCTTGAGTATTGAGACCTAAATCAGCAGCGCGATCGCGATCTAGGCGAATTTGCAGTTCTGGTTGACGACTATCCGCATTTGAGCGGAAATTAGCGAGAGTCGCTTGCTGTTCTAATGCTTGTAAGACTTGTTGCCCTGTCTGTTCTAGTAGTTTTATATTTTCTCCTTGCAACATAACATCAATATCAGATTGCACTGGGGAATTATTCAGAATTAAACCTCGAACTTGACCAGGACTGCTATCCAAGCGAATATCGACTAAATTAAGCTTTTTCAATTCCTGATTTACTCGTTCGATATAAGCTTCAACATCTGTTCCAGGTTTGAGGGTAATGGTGCTAGAACCCCGTAAAGGATTTTCACTAACGCTATTCCCAAACAGAAACCCACCTGCGGTCGAGAAAACGTATTCAGTTTCGGGTTGAGCCAGAAGAATCTTATCTGCTGCCTGCATCACTTTTTGATTGATGCTTAAAGGTGTACCAGGAGGAAACCGAGCAATTAATTGAGCTTGTCCTGTATTGATCTGAGGTAGAATTTCTTGAGGAATTTGATCCACAATCATTAAACTACTACCTCCAAGTAACAAGAATACAAAGAAAATAACTAGCCAAGAGTGTGGTACAAGGCGAGCAAGTATCCGAGCATATTTTTGTGTAGCTGCTTCAAATTGACGGTTAAAGACGCGCAAAAACCAAAATTGACTGATTCCACTGGTTTGACGGATTGCCAGTAGGCGAGAGGCAAGCATCGGTACAACTGTCACCGCGACCAAAATCGAGGCAGCAACCGCAAAACTAATAGTCAGAATTAACTCATTAAACAAAAGGGCGATAAAACCACCGATAAGCAAAAATGGCACAACAGCGACTAAATTGGTGGCAGTGGACGCTACCAGGGCAGATTCTACCGATTGCGCGCTAATAGTAGCTTGTTCGAGTAATTTTCCACCCCCCAAACGGGTACGAGCATCTTTACCTGGGGTCATGCCCGCATTTTCAGCGTTCCGAAGGTTACGCGGTAGCGTAATCGCTTCGAGCATTACAATTGAGTTATCAACGACAATCCCCACTCCCAACGCCAGTCCACCCAAACTGAACACATTAATCGATAAGCCAAATAATTTCATTAAAATAATCGCTGCGAGGGTAGCTAAAGGAATAGCAATCACAATAATTAGAGTTTGACGCAAAGAACCGAGAAATAGTAAAACAGCGATCGCAGCTAGTCCCGTCCCAATCAAACCTGAACTGGTAACATTGGCAATTGAATTGCTAATAAAAACAGATTCATCGGTGGTGGGGATTAATTTCATGTCTTCGGGAATAACTCCAGTTTGACGTAACTCTTGAATGCGCTGTTTTACCCCTTCTACCACTTCAATTGTGTTGGCATCTGGTTGTTTTTGAATACTGACTTTCACCGCAGGCTGCTGATTAAGGTTAACAAACACCCGTTGTTCTTCTGTTCCATCAATAACTTGGGCAAAATCCCGTAGATAAACCCGACGAGTACTACCAGAATTATCCGCATCGCCGACTGTAAAGGCAAGATTGTTAATCTCTTCAGCATCTTGAAACCTTCCAATTGCCCTAGTTAAAGGCTCTGATAAATCACCATAAATTCTTCCCCCCGAAATATCTTGATTGGTATTTTCCAGTTCAGTCAAGACATCGTTTACCCCGATTCCCAAGGCTTGCAAACGTTTCAAATCGAGTAAAATTCTTACTTCTTCTGTCACCCCACCCGAAACATCCACAGAAGCAACACCTTCAATGACACCCAATTCACGAGCTAGTTCTTCATCAGCAAAAACCCTTAAATCTTGAGGTTGTGTCGAAGTTGCGTCTCGCGTAACTGCTAGTTCATATACAGGTAACTGAGAAGGATCTAATTTAAATAGTCGTGGTTGTTCAAGGGTATCAGGTAAATTGCCTCTGGAACGGTTAAAGGCTGCGGTAGCATCATTAAGGGCTTGATCAATATCCCCACCTGGTTGAAAATATAAGTCTAGATTAATCTGTCCTTCACGAGTTCGTGAATAAATCTGTACTACCCCTTCTGTGGCAGAAAGAGCCTCTTCTAAAGGCTTAGTCACTTCATCTACTGCTACTTCAGGTGAAATTCCTGGGGCATTTACTCTTACACCAATACGAGGATATGTGATTGAAGGTAATAAATCTACTTGCAGGTTAAAGATAAAAAATACACCTACTACAATTACTGCCAGCGTTAACATCAACGTCCCAATATGCTGACGAATTGCGATACCACTAATACTAAAATTGCTTGAATTGGATGAAGACATAGATTTTATAAGTTATAAATGAATAGCTTTTTTTATGCTCATAATTTATGTTTTGTACTGCCGAGCAAATTTATGAAATGCTAATTGACAATCGTGTTACTGAAAGTGTTGGCAATATTGAATTTAATTTTTTAAATGTTTCAGTCAATATTCAAGAAAAAAGTGCAATTGGTGATCTTTTTCAAGAGTGGTTTGCTAAATGGCTTAAAGTCCAGGGTATTAGTTATAGAATAACTAGCAATACTCAAGAATTTCCTGATTTCTTATTGGACTCTGCATCAAATCACAAAAATTTATTAGAAGTAAAGACGTTTGATTATAGTCGTTCTGCAAATTTTGATGTTGCAAATTTTGAAGCTTACTGTCGTTCTATCAGAACTAAAGCATATCGTTTGGATGCCGATTACTTAATTTTTGCATATCTTTTGGTAGATGGTCAGTTTAAAATCGAAAAACTTTGGTTGAAAAAAATTTGGCAAATTACTGGCAATTCAGACAAATACCCTGTTAAATGCCAGATTAAACAAGAAGTGATTTATAATATCAGACCTGTTTCTTGGTATTCTCAAAAAGCTAAATTTCAACCATTTAATAATAGGTTAGAGTTTGTAACAGCTTTACATCAAACTTTAATACAATATTCTAAAACACAGATGGCAAGTAATGATTGGCTAAATACTGTATGCCAAAATTATTTATCTCATACAGGACAAAGATTGTAACTTTGATTAGGTGTCGCCATCAGTTTTTGTATAATTATCCTTCTCGCTATTTCTTCTATTACTGGTACAGCAACAGTATTACCCAATAGATCGAAAGCTTTGGTTAGAGGTAAATTAATTTGATAATCTTCTGGAAATCCAAATAATCTTAAACCCTCTCTAGTGGTAAGCTTTCTAATTCCATTTCCATCTACAACAGCTAACTTATTCATATCTGTTGCTACTAGAGTTGGTGCGATTCCATTGGGATCGAGAATTTTACTAATATCAAAGCTTAATTTACCAACAATAATATTGTATCCTTTGGGTAGATCTTCACGATATTGTCGTTTTTTGACAACTTTACCATTACTATTAATTGTTTCTATTAAATCTTTAGGATATTCAAACTTTAAATATCCTTTTTCTACTAAATCGTCTAGCATTAACTTCAGATCATTTGATTCAAAGAGATTATTAGGATTATAAAAAGTTGAGATTTCATCTATAGTCAAAGGCATTCCATCCATCCAGGCAATTCCTTTGTTTTCTGCCCAGGTTTTTCTTCTTCTTTCTTTCAATAATTGATTTAATAATTCTTTTTGAGCTTGCTTAATTTTACCTTTTAATTCAAGATCCCAACTGTGTATATTGTCATTTCCTCCACGTTTATCTTTAATAGCTTTTCCAGAAAGTTCTTCGATTGAGTAATGAGATAACAACCGTTGAGTTAAATCTGTTTTTAAGACAGGCTTTTCTGTTTCAAAAATATGTTTTAAGAAAACTTGTTTGTGATTAGAAAACTCTAAAGATATGGGATAATTTTTATTTCCTGCTATATATATTCTTTTCCTATCTTGAGGAATACCAAAATTTTTAGCATTTAAAACTTTCCAAGTTACACGGTAGTTTAGTTGCTCTAATTTATTTAAAATTGTTGCTAAAGTTCTACCGTGATCGTGTTTAACTAAACCTTCTACATTTTCTAACAAAAAACCAAAAGGTTGTTTAGCTTGCAATATTCTTTCAATTTCAAAAAATAACGTTCCTCTTGTATCTAAAAAACCCTGTCTTGTTCCTGCTGTGCTAAATGGTTGACAAGGAAATCCAGCTAATAAAATGTCAAATTCTGGGATTTCTGAAGTCGCTACCTGAGATATATCGCCATAAATTTTAGTCTCTGAAAAATTTTGCTGATATGTTGTGATCGCATATTCTTTAATTTCTGAAGTAAATACACATCTTGCAGAAACTCCTATTTTTTGACAAGCATTTTCTAAACCTTGTCTCATTCCTCCAAGACCAGCAAATAAGTCAATAAAACGAACGCAATCAGTCATTATTTTTCAGATTTAACCAGGAATATTATGATAATTTAAAAGCAGAATTACTAAAATAGCAAGTTATCACTTTAATCTCTTTTAGATTCAAAACTTAAAGCTGAGTATCTGTCCTTAGTGTTACCTAACCTGAGTTCGGGATAAGCTTAAACCCTTATTCTTTCGTTGGCTGTAAACCTTATTATTTCGTAAAATGAGTAGCAAAATAGCCTTAACCCGAACTGACATTACCTAGGAAGAGGAGGTTTCAGAGATAAAACTTAGACGAACTTTATCGCCATTTTTTAAGTTTTCACTACTGCGGACAACAATTTGTTCTCCAGGCTTTAATCCCGACAAAATTTCGACACGATTATTGGCTCTTTTACCAATTGTGACAGTTTTTGCTTGCACTGTTGCTGCTTCACCCCTGCCATTCACTACAAAAACCGTTGCTGTTTGCTGATCTTGATTTGACTTATTATTTGGAGAAGTTGTCATTTGAATTGCTGTTTCAGGAATGACTACCTGTTGTTTGGTTGTAGGTTCAAAATTTACCCGTGCTAACAAACCACTACCAATACGTTCATCTTCATTAGGAATAGTTACTTCAATGGGAATTAATCGGGCTGTAGGATCTGCCACAGGGGAAATTTGGCTAACTCTTCCTATAAAAACGCGATCGCGAAAGGCATCAAGTCTCACCTGTGCAGGTTGTGCTGGTTGAATGTTACTTAATTCCAATTCGGAAATGTGTACCTCAACTTTTACCTGACTTAAATCTCCTAAGCGTAGAATTTCAGCACCTGGTTGGGCTAAATCTCCTGGTTCTAAAACTCGATTTAAGACAGAACCATCCACAGAAGAAGTTAAGGTAGTATAAGACTGTCGTTGTCTTGCTTGATCGACTAAAGCTTGTTGAGCAGCAACACGACGTTGAGCAGCATTGACGGCTGCAATTTGATTTTGTACCTGTTGTTGAGCGGATCTCAGGGCTTGATTGGCTGTCCCAACTTCAGTTCGTGCTAATTCAACACTTTGCTCAGAAATAGCTCCTTGGCGATATAATTGCTCAGATCTTACAGCATCAGCTTGAGTTTGTTGCAGTTGCAGTCGCGATCGCTCTACTGCTGCTTGAGCATCATTAACTCCCGCTTGTAAACTAGTTACTTCTGCCTGACGTGCTGCTATCTCTGCCTTTGCTTCCGTCACTTCTGAGGTTAATAAATTATCGTCTATCTGCGCCACAACCTGCCCTTTCCTGACTGGATCTCCCACATCGACAGTGATATCGAGTATTTGTCCTTCTACTTGCGATCGCACAGAAAATTCTCGATAAGGAAGCGTTGTACCAGTATATTTGGTAGACGTTTGGAGATTGGTTTTACGAGCGATCGCTACATCGACAGCTATGGATGACTGTTGTTGTGTAACTTCTTCGGGCGATTCTGTTTCTGCTTCTCCTATACCCACGGGACTACAACCCAAAGGAATTAGAAATACAACTCCGATCCCCAGGCGACACATTAAACCAATTAAGTTAGAAGGATTGATTGTGGCAAAAACAAGCAACATAAGTTTTAGTAGTAGTCAGCATAAATATTGTTAAAATCGCAGCCAAACTAACGATTACTTCACAGTGAACATAGATATGTAAATATCTGTAAACTTAATTTGATTCTAACTAAAGCTTAGAGCTTATAGCTTTTCTAAAAAAACTGCATAAAAAAATAGACCAGTCGTAATTAGTAAATGTAAGCACAACACACATTGAAATTTACGCAAACGAGGTCTAAAAACATGAAAAAAGTTACATTATCCATTTTAACTGCTGCGATCGCCTTCTCTCCTTTAACTGCTTTCGCTCAAGATGCACAAACTAGCATTCAATCTAACACTAACTCGGCTGCTGCCGTCGGTGATGCTAACCTAATTCTTCAAAACGCTAATCAAGCAAATGAGCAACAACAACTTAACTTAGATGCCTACGGTCTTCCTACTACTCCCAATACTCAAACAAGTGTGCAAGGTAACGCTAATTCTGCTGCTGCTATTGGTAACTATAATGTTGTAGGTCAAGATGCTACTCAAAACAGTACTCAAGGTCAAGTTGATATTAATCAATATCTGCCTCAATTCTAGGATTAATCAACTCTTTCGACTAGTAAATTTAATAGGCATGGCACTTTCATGCCTCAACCTCCAAAATTATTTCTAATCACATTGCTACATAAACCATCTATTCAATTATCAGGTCTAGAAACATGAAAAAAGCTACATTATCCATTCTAACTGCTGCGATCGCTTTCTCTCCTTTGACTGCTTTCGCTCAAGACGCACAAACTAGCATTCAATCCAATACTAACTCGGCTGCTGCCGTCGGTGATGCCAACTTAATTCTCCAAAACGCTAACCAAGCTAATCATCAACAACAACTTAACTTAGATGCCTACGGTGTCCCGACTACTCCTGAAACTCAAACCAGTGTTCAAGGTAACGCTAATTCTGCTGCTGCTATTGGTAACTATAATGTTGTAGGTCAAGATGCTACTCAAAACAGTACTCAAGGTCAAGTTGATATTAATCAATATCTGCCTTATTAATGAACATTACTAAAATCGTTATCACCAAATAATTACTATTAATCATCAGAAGCAAGGGTTAAATTATGACTCTTGCTTTTTTGAGCATTGCTGAATTGAAGTAGGAAATAAGAAATAGGAAATAGGAAGTAGGTAAAATGTAAAAAACTCATTACTTATTAATTGCTATCTGCTACTTGCTACTTAAAAGAAACCCATCACTAAATTTTTAATAGCGATAGAGTTTATAGTCTCTGTTTCAGCATCAGTAGGAATTCTCAGAGTAAGCGATCGCGATTAGTACACAAACTATCTCGTTCAACTTTTAATTTTGTCTGTTCTGGTTCAGTGAGAGAATAATCGTAATCAAGACAGCGACAATTAAGGGGAAATTTATGACATAAGCTATTCAGATTTACTTGTTCACTAGCAGCTTGAGAGACTGCAATTTTATTAATCGACAAAGTTTTAGCTACAGCTAATGTTAGTTTAGCGATCGCTGCGGCTATGCTTTTCATAGTTAATAACCTCGAACGGCAGTAAGTTTCTATCAATACACAACTTTATATATTCAACTTATTTTGTATAAAAATATAATACTAAACTAATTGAGTATGTCAAATAGATTTTAATAATTACTGATTACTGATTACTGATTACTGATTACTGATTACTGATTAGGCACTAGGCACTAGGCTCTAGGCTCTAGATGTTACCCATTACCCATTACCCATTACCCATTACTTGTTTTCCCTGGTAACTAATAACTAATAACTAATAATGTCACTAGCGCACACAATTTTAGCAACCCTGGGAGATGAATCCTACAGCGGTTACGATTTATGGAAAAAATTTTCCCAAACCAGTAAATACTATTGGCAAGCCAGCCAACAGCAGATTTATCGAGAATTAGGAAAATTAGAAAAAGAAGGAGCGATCGCTTCGGAAATTATTCCCCAAGAAGGTCGTCCTGATAAAAAACTTTATCGAATCACAGATCAAGGAATAGAAAAACTGAAAACCTGGCTGTTAGAACCAGCTGAACCAATGGCAGTTCGTGAAGAGTTACTAGTTAAACTAATTGCAGCCAACTTAGCCCCCAAATCGGTTATCTTACAACAGATTCAAAGTCGCCTTCAAATCCATCTGCAACAACTATCTGTTTACAAAAAAATCGAACAGGAAGACTTTGCTGACCTGTCCGCAGTATCTTATCAAAAAAAATGTAAGTATCTAACTTTACGTTGTGGTATTCGCTACGAAAGTTCTTGGATTGCTTGGTGTGAAGAAGCGATCGCGTTATTACAATCAGATTCAGATTAACAAGCTATTCCAATAATTTTAGGATTTCTGAGGTAACTGCCATACTTTCTTCGTACAACATTTCTCTACCCCATCGCTGTAATTGTTTACCAAGCAATTCCTCAGTTTTTTGATCTGCTAAAGGTGTTACCTGCTCAATATAACAAGATTGCGCTCCACCTCCAGCTTCCATACGCATACAGCCTGTGGTATTAGAACAAAGAACGGTACAGCAGTCAGCATCAAGATTAGTAGAACTTAAACGTAAACTAACTAAATCCCCAGCAATATCTCCCCAGTCGGCGGTAGGAATACCTGCTAATTCTGCTTGTATATCTCGTTGCTGCTCATCAGTAAATTTGACTCGACGAATATCATAATCACCGCCTTCTAATTTATATTCAACGGGAGTCCATTTAAGACGGCTAGCTAACCAACCCAAAAACATCAAAGCCTGAGCTTGATTGCCCTGTTCATAGTCAATAGTAACCTTATCTACTTCATAAATTGCCGATCGCCTTTCTGGAGGATCAAAAGCAGCAGCCGTTAATTCTTGCCAAGGTGCTAATCGTCGCCAGTTAATATCAGCTAGGGCAGTATCTTGCTTAAGTAAGGCAGCCAATGATTTTAAATCAGCTTCAGGATGAACAAAGCTACTAGAATCAAAAATTACAGTATCGCTAGAAGATACTAAACGCTTAAATAAAGGATGTTCAGGGGTAGGGGTGGCTTTCCACCAAACAAACTTAGGCAAATCTGCGATCGCTAAAGCTGCAATAATGCCCCCAATTCTTTCCAAAGCTTCTGCTGTTCCAGTTAAATTAATATACTCACAGCAAACTAAAGTGTTTTTAGTCTGCTTACTAATAGGACAATAGGCTGATACTTGGGCTTTGACACCTGTATCCTCGCCTAAAATTGGGCAAAGGGTAATGATGCGACAAGGATTAGAAGCTGCGATCGCATCGGCGGTTATGCCTTCAGAGTCGGGAGTATAGCTAATTGCTGCGGTTTTATTTTCTGGTGTTAACTGGTCTTTTGCCTTTGCCTCTACAAACTCAGTTTGCAATTTGTTGAGCAAAGTCGAATCAGCCTTACCTGTAGCTTCCATCCCATAAGCCTTTTGGGCTGCTTTAATTGCTGCTTTAATTCTAGGGCCTGCAATCCCGTCAATAGGACCCGTATAAAATCCTAAAGATGCAAGTAACTGCTGTGTACCGTCTGGCTCATAGACAATTAAGCTAAAAGTCGCTGCTCTCGTAACGGCTGTGCTATCGTCATCTGAACCTTGAGTTTGCCAAAGCGATCGCAATTCCGCTTCAATTTCGTCAATGGATACGTCTTTGGGTGCTTGTAAAGATACTATCGGTGAAACCATTTTTCAGTTATTAGTTATTAGTTATTAGTTATTAGTAAGTAATTAACTACCTATTCCTCATCCCTCATCCCTCATCCTTTTAAAGTCTGCGCCAACGACGGCGATCGCGATTAAGCATTAGTTCTGCTTCGGTTGGTTGCCATGTTCCTGCTTCATACTGAGGCATGAGATCGGGATCGCTGGGAGCTTCCCAAGCATTGATAAGTGGCATGACAATATTCCAGGCTGCCTCCACTTCATCGGCACGGGTAAACAAAGTTTGATCTCCTAACATACAGTCTAGTAACAAACGATGATAAGCATCAGCCGTAGCCATCCCAAAAGATGAGCCATAACTAAAGTCCATATTAACGGTTCTAGTTCTTAGATCTGCTCCTGGGGTTTTTGCCTCAAACTTCAGGGATATTCCTTCATTAGGCTGAATTCGCATAGTCAGAACATTAGGACTCGTTTGTTGGGCTGCTGACTGAAAAATTAGTAATGGTACTTCGCGGAAATGGATCGAAATTTCTGTAACTTTTTTGGGCATCCGTTTACCAGTCCGCAGATAAAAGGGTACTCCTTTCCACCGCCAATTATCAATTTCCAACTTTAAGGCGACAAATGTTGGGGTAGTAGAATTGGGATTTACGCCTTCTTCTTGACGATAACCCTTCACAGGCTGACCTTTCATCCAACCTTCCCCATATTGCGCTCTGACTGCCGACTGTTCGAGATTATTAGCATCAGCTATGTGAGTAGCCTGGAGAACTTTGGTTTTTTCACTCCGAATACTATCGGCATCCAAAGAATTGGGAGCTTCCATCGCCGTAATTGCAAATAGCTGCATTAGATGATTTTGCAGCATATCCCGTAAAGCTCCAGAGGTTTCATAATATCCTGCTCTTTCTTCTACACCCACGGTTTCAGCCACAGTAATCTGCACATGATCCACAAATTGCCGATTCCATAAGGGTTCAAAAATGGCATTACCAAAACGAAAGACCAATATATTTTGGACGGTTTCTTTGCCCAGATAGTGATCGATACGATATACCTGTTCTTCTTTACAAACTCGCTGTACTGCACGGTTAAGAGATTTAGCAGTACTTAAATCTTTGCCAAAAGGTTTTTCAATCACGATGCGACTTTTAACAGGATCAGCAAGCATTCCTGTAGCACCCAAATGTTTTAGGGCTGGTTTGAAGAAATTTGGAGATACTGCTAAATAAAAAATCCGATTTCCTCTAGTTCCCCGTTTACCGTCTAATTCGGACAAAAAAGTATTTAATTTTTCATAGCTTTCCACCTCGTCCATGTTACCTGAACAATAGAAAATACCTTTAGCAAATTCCTGCCATAGTTCTTCGTTTCCTACCCCACTACCAAACTCTTCGACCCCTTCTTTAAGATGTTGACGAAAATAATCATGAGTCCAATCTCTTCTGGCAACCCCAACAATAGTCATTTCTGGAGGTAGACGACGCTCTCTTCTGATTTGATAAATAGCAGGAATCAGTTTTCTTTGGGTAAGATCCCCCGATGCCCCAAAAATGACAATAATTGCAGGCTCAGCAGTGCGCTCTTGTTGTAAACCAACTCTTAAGGGATTTTCTAATATTGCAACCATTTCTAATATATATTTCGATATTTTTTTTGTTACTGGAAGGGCGCAAGCCTTGCGCCCCTAGCTCTTTTATCCTTTTACTAAACTGTTGCCAACTGCTTAACTTTGGTTTCTAGGGACGACATGAGTGATTCAAAAGGTTTGATAAATTTATCAATCCCTTCATCTAACAGTTCGTCCATAACGGCATCTAAATCAATGTCAACAGCACTGTCTTTTAAACCATCGATAATTTGCTGGGCTTTATCTAGATCGGTTTCAATACGGTTGGCAGGATGGCAATGATCGACACAAGCGTCAATGGTTTCGGGAGGTAGAGTATTTACAGTATCTATACCCACTAGCTCATCAACATACATGACATCGCTATAGGCTGGGTTTTTGGTGCTAGTACTTGCCCATAGTAAGCGTTGAACCTTTGCTCCTTTAGCTGCTAAAGCCTGCCATCTGTCGCCACCAAAAATTTCTTTGTATTTCTGATAGGCAATTTTCGCATTAGCGATCGCGACTTTGCCTTTGATATTATTTAATTTTGCCTGAGCATTGTCGTCTGCTGATTCTAATTTGCTATCAATCCGACTATCAATGTTGCTATCAATCCGACTGAGGAAGAAACTGGCAACCGAAGCAATCTTACTAATATCTTCTCCTGCTGCTGCTCGTTTTTCTAGACCTCTAATATAAGCCCAGGCAGTATCGATATAGCTTTCTACTGCAAACAACAGAGTCACATTAATGCTCATCCCTTCGGAAATTGCCTGTTCTACGGCTGGTAGACCTTCTGGTGTGCCAGGGATTTTGATCATCAAGTTGGGACGATCAATAGTTTGATAGTAGCGACGCGCTTCTCTAATAGTGCTGGCTGTATCTTTAGCTAAATTTGGTGGAACTTCAATGCTGACATAGCCATCTAAACCATCTGTTTCTTGATATACGGGCATAAATATATCACAGGCATTACGGATATCAGTAAAGACTAAGTCTTCATAAATTTCTTGAACTGATCTACGAGCTTCGATACCTGCTTCGATCGCGCTATCATAAACTTGATTACCAGCGATCGCTTTTTCAAAAATAGCAGGGTTAGAAGTAATTCCACGAATCCCTTTATCGGCGATCGCTTGTTGTAACTCTCCTGACTCAATAATATTACGGCTGAGATTATCCATCCAGATACTTTGACCGTAGGTATTTTCAATTTCTAGAATGGGATTTTGAGTAGGCATAATCAATAATTCCGCTCCTGTAAAATCTTGCTACTTATTTGGGCAATTAAACTAAAGCTTTTTGTTCAGATTTACGACGTGTCCAATCCTGAATAAAAGACTCTACTAGCTCGACATCTTCTTGGCTACCAATAAACAAAGGGGTGCGCTGATGAAGTTTATCTGGCACGACACTTAAAATTCTTTCCATTCCCGTGCTGGCTTTTCCTCCTGCTTGCTCAGCTAAGAAAGCCAAAGGTGCAGATTCGTATAATAAGCGCAGCTTTCCTTCTGGGTTTTTAACTGTCCCAGGATAGAGAAATACCCCACCTTGAAGTAATATTCGATGAAAATCTCCTACTAATGCGCCACTGTAGCGAGCCGTATACCCTTCATGACGATGGACATAGCGAATGTATTCTCTAATGGACTCATCCCACTGCCAGTAATTTCCTTCGTTAACACTATAAACTGGACCGTGTTTGGGAATAGTAATATTCTCTTCCGCTAGAATAAATTCACCTAAGCTGGGATCGAGAATAAAGGAATGGACTCCAGTACCGAGAGTATACACCAGTACAGTAGAAGGTCCATAGAGAACATAACCTGCTCCGATTTGGCGATCGCCATTTTGTAATAAATCTTTGGCTTCTCCATCAAGATCATCACCCTGTTGTTGGCGCAGAGAAAAGATTGAGCCAACATTGAGATTAATATCTACATTAGAAGAACCATCAATCGGGTCATATAACAGTGTATATCGTCCTATTGGGCAGTTTTCTGGTATGTAATAGGGATTTTCCATCTCTTCCGATGCTAAGCGACAAACTAAGCCACTTTGCTTAAAGACAGAGATAAAGACATCATTAGCATAGATGTCCATTTTTTTGACTGATTCTCCCTGGACATTGGTTTCCCCTGTAAAGCCTAATGCTCCAGCCATTAAGCCAGCCCGACTTAAACGACGACTCACCAGCTTGGCAGCTAGAGCGATGCGGTTCATGATCGCGCTAACGTCTTGCGCTTGGGTTGTGAAGTCAGCAAACTGTTGTAGCACATGCCTAGACAGAGTTTGGCAATCTCTATCCAGGCTGTATTGTGGAATCACAGCTTTGTCAAAATTTTCCATGGATTAACCTTTCTAAGCCTGCATCTCTTGCTTGCCTCTGATCAAAGTCAGTAACTTGACTGTAAGACTACCAACTCTATATTGAATATTGACCGCCTGTTGCGGTTACAGATTTATAGTTAAGAACAAGAGGTTAATTACTATAGAGTAAAGCTAATTTAGAGTAACAAGTAAATCTTGAGCATTTTTGTATCTTTTAAAACACAAAATACATCTAGAAGTACGATCTCGAAGTCGCTACACTCTATATCTTTATATTAAGAAAGTATTTTTCCGCAGAGTCAGAAGCTTAAGACTAACTTCAGGTTATCAGGTGTTTTGCTGTTCTCGATACCAAATAGCTTGATCTAACTCTATTATTCAATATCAATTGATTGAGGTTTATCTTGTTGGTTGGGAGTTGCGGAATTGTTAGTACTGCCTGAATTGTATCCTTGTTGTTCCAACCATTGTGATAAAGGTTCTTCATTTAATTTTAGCTGGAGGATACCCGAAGCAAAGCCACTAGCAAAAGCAACTGGTTGTTGAATTAATTTTTGGATGATCGGTGTTAGTTCGGTTAAAAACATAGACTTGAAAGTGAGCAAATTTGTATTGGGTTAAATTTAAACTTTGCTTGAAAATTGTAGCGTGTTAGCAAAAATCTTGACCATTCATTGAACATTAAACATTTTTGATAAATGATAAATGAAATGACGTACTCTACAACTAACTTGTTATGAAGAAAACAGAATATCTTGTCGATAGCAAATGGTTAGTGCAACAATTAGATAACCCCCAGGTAGTTATAGTAGACTGTCGCTTTCAGTTAAGCGATTCTCATTGGGGAGAAGAGCAATATCGCCATAGTCACATTCAAGGTGCATATTATCTTAATTTAGATCGCGATTTATCTAGTGAAATTCAACCCCACGGAGGCAGGCATCCGTTACCAGATGTTAATGTCTTGGCTCAAAAATTTGCTGAGTTGGGAATTGTTAAAAATAAAACCCTCGTTGTTGCCTATGATGATGCTCGTTTTGCTTTTGCAGCGCGTTTATGGTGGTTACTGCGCTATATGGGTCATGATTATGTGGTTTTACTTGACGGTGGTTGGAATGACTGGCTGAAGCATGATTATCCTATAACTGATGCTATTACCATCAACAAACCAGGCAGTTTTTCTCCTCAACCAAATTTAGATTGGGTGGTAGATATTAATACAGTAAAATCTTCTCAAAATAAAGATTCTGTAATTGTAGTAGACTCTCGCGATCGCGATCGCTATGCTGGATTAAAAGAAACAATAGATCCTATAGCAGGCAGTATTCCTGGTGCAGTTAATTATCCTTGGAAAGAGGTTTCGGATGAATCAGGATATCTTAAACCTGAAACAACACAGCAACAACTGTGGAACGATATGAGACACACATCTGAAATTATTGTTTATTGTGGCTCAGGAGTAACAGCCTGTGTTAATTTATTTTCTCTCAACTTGTCAGGATTTAAGAATACTAAACTATATCCTGGTGGTTGGAGTGATTGGTGTTCTTATTTACAGTAGAAAGTAAGAGGAAATAAAGAGTAGAGGGAGTAGAGGGTGTGGAGGGAGTAATGGGAAACAAGGTGACGAGGTGACAAGGTGATACACTGTGCCAAATCTCTCCAAGTCCCCAAGTCCCCAAGTCCCCAAGTCCCCAAGTCCCCAAGTCCCCAA
>CAYMWC010000113.1:0-17619 GCA_964393695.1 uncultured Pleurocapsa sp. | reverse complement strand
GAAAGGATCGTAAACTGGCGGAGCATTTTCTTGAAGATATTTTCTAACTGCTTCGGGTTCAGTAGGTGGTTCGTCGCCTCTATCCCAAGCCAAACAACGAGCAATTTCTTTAAATGTAGCGTAGAAGGATGCCCGTGCCGAATCGATTTTTCCCTGACTGACTCTTGGTTAATCGCCTCAAGAGGCATGGAAACTTCGATTAGCTTTTTGCGGTAGGACATATAGTTGGCAGATAGAACAACCAACCATCATATTTTTGTTAAGAGATTTTAACCTCAGTTTATTTTCTTACATATACACTTACATAATTTCCTCATTGCTTGTTAAATAGCCTATTTTAAAGCGTCCACACCAGCATAATTGAGTATCTTGCCATCAGCCGTTAGTAACAAACAGTCATAAACTTTGGCAGTAGCCACTATAATTTGGTCGGCAGGATCGTTATGAAATCCAGTTAGCTGAGTAGACTGAACTATAATAGGCACGGTCAAATTTAATAACTGCACCCCTGGATAAGCTAAAGCTTTTTGTAACCATTCATTCACTGGAATAGACAAAATCAGTCTATTTTTCTCAACCAACTTAGCTACTTCCCAACAAGAAATTACGCTAATACCTAATCCTTGAGATTGGTAATCTTTTATCCATTGTTTGTGTTGTTCTGTTAATCGCGGACTATCATTAACCCACCAAATCCAGATATGGGTATCGAGAACAATCACTGAAGTGCTTCCCAATCTTCGGCAGAAGCAGCAGGTTCAAAAGGATCATCATAACGAATAACCGTTCCCCTTAATGGGTAGGAATCAGTAGTATTTTTGGATGAACTGCGGTCTAAAATAATTATTTCTACTTCATCACCCTTTTTAAAAGGCAAATTTTGTAATGATAACTTACCGTTTTCAGTAAGAGCAGTTTCAATACGGTGTGCGTTCATTGATTGAATTGATGTTAAGTAACTTAAGTTCATTGTACTGACAAAGATTAGGCTTCTAATTTGTTAAAGTTTGAGCGTAATAAATAGCAGGTTAATCAGTTACCAGCTTTGGGAACAATATTAAAGACAATATTGAAGGTAAGTAAGTAGGGGATTCAGAGTTCCTCTGATTCTTTTCGTTGGCTATGATGCAGAGGGGAATTAAGATATGGCAACATTGGAATTCATCGGTAGGGCATTCTTGGAAATATGTAGGCTCATGGTTTCCTGAAAATGAAGCTCATATACTTGCAGATGTATTTCCTGGTTTTCTACGTTGGTGGCGGGATTGGGAAGAGTCAGAAAAACTAGCTCTTTACTGGTATTTGGAGGCTAATCATATTTCTTTATCAGAACAGAAAATTATTTTGACGCAGGTTGCGTTAGAATCAATTGCCTACAAACAAGGGCTGACTAAGGGAAACGCTTCAGATAAGTTGAGACAATTGCTAGAAAAATTCAAGATCCCTATCAATTTACCTTTTGCTCGACCTTTTAGAAAAACTCCTACTTTTCTTGACGCTTTTAGACCTCAATCGCCTCCTCTTGTGGAAAATTTGATTCTATTTAAGTAAGTTATTTTAAATACACCACAGTTACTCCTGAACCACCTTCCTTTTGAGTCGCCAGTTCAAATTTATCCACTTGGGGATGACGCTGAAGAAACTCATGGACTCCTTGACGTAAACGTCCTGTACCTTTACCGTGAATAATCCAGAGGACTCCTGATTCAATAGCCCGTGCGATCGCCTGATCGATTTCGATTTCGGCATTATCTACCCGACTGCCACGGATATCAAGAGTATTTTTAGATGTACGTACCATTAATCCTGGCTTGGGGGATTTAGCTGGAGTAGAGGTTTTATTGGTAGCTTTGGCTTTAGGTTTTACCTCTGGTTTTTGTCCATCGAGGGATTCAATTTCTCCTAACCCCACATTCATTTTCATAATCCCAAACCTTACTGTCAGTTGGGCTGTATCTTCCTCAATACTTAATACTTCCCCTGTTTGGTTAAGACGGGGAATTCTGACTTTTTCCCCTACTTGGGGTTTGTAGCTGGGTTTGGCTGGCTTGGGAGTTTGGGTTTTAGCTAATTCTTTGGTAGCAATTTGATTTAAAGCCTCTGTCGCCTGTTGAGTTTGCTGCATGGTTAGATTACCCTGCTGAAGACGACGAATGACTTTGGCAATTTCCTGTTTAGCGTCAGCGATCGCTTTTTGTACTTCTTGCTCTTGATAGGCTTTTAATGCCTGTTCTCTTGCCTGTAAGGAAGAAGCTTTTTCTGATACTTCGGAATAAAAACGTTCTGTTTGTTCTAAAAGTTTACCTGCCTCTTGTGCTTTTGCTTCCTGTTCCCTTCTTTGTGCTTCTAAGGCAGCAATTACTTGATTTACGTCCTCTGCACCACCCACACCAACTAAAGATTGTGCTTCGGCAATAATTTCTGAATTTAAGCCTAAGCGTTGGGCAATAGTTAAGGCATTGGAACGCCCAGGAATTCCCCATAATAAACGGTAGGTAGGCTGGAGAGTACTATCATCAAATTCGACAGAAGCATTTTCAAATCTAGAATCTTGATACTTAAGGGCTTTTAGTTCTCCATAGTGAGTAGTGGCAATAGTTAATAAACCGTGTTGCGCTAAATATTTTAAAAGCGCGATCGCCAAAGCACTCCCTTCGGCTGGATCTGTACCTGCACCCACTTCATCTAGCAAAATTAAGGCATTAGCAATATCAAGGCTATTTTCTTTTAAAGCCTCAATAATTCGACTAATACGGCGTATATGCCCTGAAAACGTTGATAAACTCTGCTGTAAAGACTGTTCATCTCCAATATCCGCTAACACAACTTCATACCAAGGTAACTCAACTGGTTCTTGAGCGGGAACAAACATTCCTGCTTTTGCCATCAAGGCAGCTAACCCCACAGTCTTGAGAGTAACAGTTTTTCCCCCTGTATTTGGACCTGTGATTGCCACGACTTTAGTTTCAGGTTTGACAATAACATCAATGGGAACAACTTCCGATCCTTCTTCATGGCGTTGTTGCCAAACTAACAGAGGATGACGTAAACGACGTAGGGTTGTAGTTTCTGCTTGAGTAGGATTAATAAAGTGAGGAGGATTAGCTTCTAGCCATAAACCATAACGCGCCTTGGCAGTGGCTAAATCTAACATAGTAGCTACTGCTAATACTTTCTCTAGATCTTCTTGTACTTCTCCTACCTTTTCTGAAAGGGCTTTCAAAATAATTTCTTCTTCTCGCTTTTCCTGCTTTTCTTTCTGCCGTAATTGATTACCCAATTGCACGATCGCATTCGGTTCAATATAGTAAGTAGAGCCTGTACTAGAAACATCATGAACAATACCGCGAATCGTATCTTTTTGGGCTGGTTTAACAGGTAAAACAAAGCGATCGCCCCGTTGAGTAATTACTGCCTCCTGAATTGCCGTCGCGTTGCGCTGCATAATTCCTTGGAGTTGTTTATAAATGCGATTACGCAAACTCTTAGTTTCATGACGAATTTCTGCCAACTTTGGACTAGCGCGATCGGTTATTTCCCCGCGATCGTCAATACAATGATGAATGTCTTGTTCAATTTCAGGGTAGGTACGAACATCGACAACTAATTCTGCTAAAGTAACTAATTCTTCGCTCTTAGCATCAATTAGACGGCGCAGATAGCGCATCCCTGCCAAGGTAGTAGCAATATCTAACAATTCTTTTGCTGATAACATTCCAGCAATTTTAACTCTTTCGAGGGATGCCCCAATATCCTTAATCCCCTTAAAAGTCCAACCAGAATCTAATTGTTGCTCTAAGTTATATATTTCTTGTGTTTGTGCCAATAACTTCTCACTGGCTGCTTGACTAGCAGGCAATTTCAACTGACGTGCTGCCGAAACACCTAATTTAGTGGCTGCAAAGGTGGATAAATGTTGGCATAAGCGATGCCATTCTAATAAATCTAATGTCTCTCTGGTAATCACGATCAGTCTACCTGGCTTATATGCTCTTTTGAAACTTAAATGTTTTATAAAAAAATACTAAAACTTGACTCGCAGTTGATTGCAACAGTTTGTGGAAAAAAGTTACACTTAATTAAGAATACTTGACACAAATAGACTCTGCAACAATATAAAGATTAATTATCATGGATAAAAAAGAAAGCAAGTTTGGTTTTACGGATTATGCGGAAATTTGGAATGGTCGCCTAGCAATGATTGGCTTTATTAGTGCTATTTTACTAGAAATGAACACTGGACATGGAGTCTTAGCTCAGTTTGGCTTAATGTAATTATAATTATTGATAGATATTACTTATCCCCTTGATCATCAAAAATTTAGCCAAATCAGGGGGCTTTTTGTAATTAACTGCATGAAAAAAGTAGCTAGATCGCCATGTTCGAGTATGATAGAGCATCTCCCACAAACAAAGCTCATCAGCCACCTCAATTGAGCGAATAACGTATAACATTTGATCGATGCCGATAAACTTAAAATGCTTGGAGATGGTCTAAATTTGTTAATCTACCTGCGAAATGTCTCTATTAGTTGTAGCTTGTTGAGATGTTATGTAGTTGGTAAACGCTTTGGGATAAAGAATTAAAAAATATACCCACCAAGCAACAATAAGCAAAGATACACTGATACTCAGCCAAGAATTATGTAAAATTAGCCAGCTTCCAGTAGCAGCTAAAACTCCTGCGCAGATAATCGACCAGGGTTGACACCACCAGGGTTTATAATCCCAAATATTGCTAGATTTAGTCTTAGAATCAAGTTTCATATTTACTTCCTACTTCTTATTTCTTATTTCTTATTTCCTACTTCCTAACCTGATAATGCACAAAAAGCTCTTGCTCAAGCTGTTGAACTTCTAATAACTGTAGTTTTTTAGCTTGAGATTGTTCTAATCCTATCCCTCCAACAGGAGTAGGTGAATTTCTGCCACCAAAAATTACAGGACAAATAGTCAACCAAAGATCATCAATCAAATCCTCGGCTAAGAGAGATGCTACTAATTCTCCACCACCTAGAATAGCAATTTTATTTAAACCTAGTTGTTTTAATTGCCCCAAAGTTGATTCCCAATCAATAGCAGACTGACTTTCTTCTGCGCCATGAATAATTAAGATCCGTTCAAATTCCTTTTTAGCGTGCCATAATTTTGCCCCACTAGGTACAGTCAATAACCAGCGTGGTATTGATTGCTGAAAAAAACGCCACTGAGAATCCAAGTTACCTGAAGCCGATACCACAATTTGGACAGGCTGCGATTGTTGCGATCGCTTTGCTCTTGCCTTTAGTAATTTAGGATTAGATATAGATATAGTTGTGCCATAAGCCCGTAAGGTATCTGCACCAAAAAGTACTCCATCTACCAAAGAAACTTGTTTTTCTAGGTGAATCTTGTCATTAGTAGAGCCAAAGCGAGCAGGTGATCGCTGAAAATCAGCTATCTTACCGTCGGCAGTCATTGCTAAAATAGCTGTTGTTTGTGGTCGATTATTCATCAAGAAAACTTATTTTTGAGCATCTGCAAAAATGGCAAATATTATTTCAGTAGATATCATTTAAAATACAACAGCAAAGATGGCTATGTTTATGGTTTTTAATCTTCACGGCAACTAAAGTTGCTCGTCTCGTAGTTCCTCTCAGGTCTAAAGACGCTGAGTTTCCCTACTCCCGTATTATTCTCATGACATCTGGTCAATCTTCTTTTAGACGTATATTACTTTCACGCATTCTTTTGGTAAGTGTTCCAGTCTTATTGCTAGGTGTTTATGTTACTTATAGAAAAGCTAGATCGGCTTTTTTAGAGACTGCTAGGCAAAATTTAACCGAAAGTGCCGTCAGAAAGGGAGAAATCGTCAAGCAATCAATTGAAGCTCTGCAAAGTAACCTAGCAAGTGCTAGTGATGCAGCAATTCCTCCTTCCAATATATTAAAACCAGAATTATTGATCGCTCAATTGCAGGAAGTATTGCCCACAGATATTTTATGCACCCAAATTACCGATCTCAACACTAATAAAGTTATCGCCACTACTTGTAAAGAGTCAGTGGAATTAGATAATAGTACTTGGCGAAAAAAGAAACAACGAATTTTAACCTCGACTTCGCAAATCGATGTCAAGCTTTTATTGCCATCAACCTCTTTAGTAAGAGATTCGGAAGAAGCTAGTGAAAATCCCCTGGGGAGACAACTAAAACTTTGGTTAACTGCCCCTGTTTATGATCGCAATGGTAATTTACGTTATGCCCTGAGTGTTAAGTCTGCTATTTTGGCACAAGAAATTATTGAACCAGGCTCTTTAGAAGGCTATCCTGTGGTAATCAATCAAGATGGCACGATTGTAGCTCATCCGTTTGTACAAAGAGTTGGACGTAATATCAAGCAAATGCCTGATGCTCAAAGATTGACTGATCTCTTAGCCAATGCGATCGCTGATAAGCCTGATTTTTTTCATTTGTTCTATTTAGAAACAGACGGGGTAGAGTTGTTAGCAGGATATAGTGCCATTACTTCGCCTATAACCAATACAAGCAATCAAAATCAGCAGGAAAAATGGATTATTCTCGCTGTTAGTCCCATAGATGCTGCCCTAGAACCTCTCAAGGATATTCGTCGAGCTTTAGTGGGGATGACCTTGGGCTTGATTGCTGCTTGTTCCCTTGCTACTCTTTATGTCTCCCGTGAACTAGCGCGTCCTCTAGAACAAATTAGAGATTATTCTCTCAAAGAAGAACATTTGCAAACGAGTCGCGATCGCTTACCAGAAAATTTCCAAATTCGGGAATTTAATCAACTTTCCACGGCTCTTAACGATATGGTTAGCCGACTACGAACTTGGGGGGAAGAAATTGTTTCAGCTTGGAAAGCAGCACAAACCGCCAATCAACTCAAAAGTGAATTTTTGGCAACTACTTCCCATGAATTGAGAACCCCTCTCAACGGTATTATTAATTGTATTCGCATTGTCCAAGATGGTTATTGCGACAGTAAAGAAGAAGAACTCGAATTTTTACAACAGGCAGACGATGCAGCAATGCATCTTTTGGGAATTATTAACGATGTCTTAGATATTTCTAAAATTGAGGCTGGTAAACTATCAGTAACCATTGAAAAAGTTGATTTACGTAAATTGCTCAATGAAGTAATTGATTTACATTTAGTTTCTATTCAGCGTAAAAGTTTAAAGTTTAAAACACCAGATTGGTCAGAAAATATTTATGTTTTGGCAGATGCAGCGAAGTTAAAACAAGTATTAATTAATATCGTTAGTAATGCTGTTAAATTTACAGATTATGGCAGTATAAATATTAAAGTTGCTACTAGATGGACAGACCATGATTTGGAATCAGCCAGTTGTGAAGCGGATGATTATCAACGTTTATTGCCTCCTAGTAGCAATTATTTTAGTCAAAGTGAGATAACTGATGATGAGTATGAAGAAATAGATGCAATGATAGATTTTAAAGAACAGCAGTGGTCAGCAATTACTAATCAAATTTATCCCCAAAATAATGCTCAACCTCTTCATGAACAAGAAGTTTTAATCATCGTTGAAGACACAGGAATTGGCATCGATAAAAGCCAACAAGATAAATTATTTAACCCTTTTGTCATGGTGGATGGCTCTACCACTAGAAAGTTTGGTGGTACTGGTTTGGGTTTAGCTATTTCTCGTAATCTTGTTGAGTTAATGCAGGGAAGCATCTCTCTTTACAGCGCAGGCGAAGGCAAGGGGACAACGGTACAAATTTCCTTACCGTTAATCAACGATGAGTAATTATCAATTATCAATTATCAATTTACCAAGTTTTAGCCAGGAAATATGATATGTTTTCTGATATTTATAATTGCTGATTCTGATGACCAAGATAGTCGAGAAGTTGCTGATTAGCGTCATTATACCGACTTATAATCGTGCTGATTTAATTATTAGGGCGATCGCGTCGATAAGGGAGCAAGTCTATCAAAACTTAGAAATTATTGTGGTTGATGATGCTTCTAATGAGGATATTGCTCAGGTTGTACAGCAAATAAATGACAGCCGTATTAAATATATTCGCCATCCAACTAATCTCGGTGGCTCAGAAGCCAGAAATACTGGGATTAAACACTCTCAGGGAGAATATATTGCTTTTCTTGATTCCGATGATGTTTGGCTACCCAATAAACTGAGTTCTCAATTAGCAGCTATTGTCGCTCAAGAAGAGAGAGATAATCTAGTTTGTTACAGTCAATTTCAAAAAAGTTTTCACGTCTTTTATCAACCCTCTGTTTTGCCTCAACGAGGTAAACAAACAGAAGAAACTATTGCAGATTATTTTTGGTTAGCTGGTGGAGAAATGTTAACCAGCACCTTATTAATCTCTCGGAGTTTGGCTGCTGCAACTTTGTTTCAGTCTGGATTACCCAAACATCAAGATTTAGATTTTACACTGCGTCTAGCACAGCAAGGAGCAAAATTTATCTTTGTACCTCAAGTTTTAATCATTTGGCATAATGAACCGAGGAGCGATCGCATTTCTCGGACAGTTAATTATCAACTTTCTCTCAATTGGATTGAACAATATCGTCCCCAAATTTCTGAGCGTGCTTGGTTAGGTTTTTTACTCAAAGAAGTTGTACCTAAAATGATTAAAGAACCAGAAAATAAAGCTCAAGCAGCTAGGTTAATTCTGCAAGCATGGCGTGCAAGAGTAATTTCACCTTTCTATGGTTTATTTTTACTGATTAAGTCAGCAATTCCACGTCACTATCAACAACAACTTAAAAAACTAATTAAACCTACCGTTATTATTCATTAATAACTAGAGACTAATTCGATTATCATGCTCGATCAAACTTTTGACAAAATTAAAAATATCCAGAATGTAACGGAACTAAAATTACCATTACTATTTTTTGCTTTTGCAGTTTGGGTATCATTTCCTATTTTAGGAATTTTTCCTTTATTATTAACTGTTCAGTTGGATTTATTAAAGCCTAATACCAAACCTAGTAAGCTTTTTTCTTTTCATACTTTTCTATTAATTTTAGTTCTTCTGACCGTTGCTATTTATCTTTCTGCTTTTGATATTTTTGCTGACACTAAAGTTTATTTAGGTATTTATAATAGTTTAGATCGTCAAAGTCCTTTTGAAAATTATATAGCAGAACAGCGTTTTGAATTTATTTTGTTTGTATTTTTTGATATTATTCATTTTTTAAGCAATGAATCAACATTTTGGTGGTTATTTAGTCTAGCTCTGTTTAATAATTCTCTAATAATTTTTTATATTAGTAAAAAGTTTTCCCCTAAATATTATCCCACCTTACTAATTATCCTTTTTTCTAGCTATTTTTATTATTCTCAAGTATTCTATATGCGCCAGTTTTTTGCTCTGGTGTTTGTCCTGGCAGCGATCGCCAGTATGGAATCGAGTCAAATACTATTTATTATTTTTTCTTTGCTGGCAGTTTTTTCTCACACTACTAGTGTCATTTATATATTAATATGCCTTTTTACTCAGTCATTTACTGCTATTGGTCGGATATTGCAAAAAATTAGATGGGAACCAAGAGATAAAATCTTGCTTTATATCGGCTTATTTTTCGTAGTTATTTTATTAATTTATGTTGGCTTGCAAATTTATAATGATCCGAAAGCAATCTATCGAATAGTCAATGATTTGGTAGATTTTGTCCCCCAAGAACAAGTTAGTAAATCTATACAAGGAAGGGTAGAAAATAACGATGGCAGAGATACAGATCTGTTTAAGTTTGATATATTTTTAGCTATTGCTACGTTCTCTACAGGCATTTTTATTTTGGTCAGGAGCTATAAAAAAATTAGTCCCAAAATTTTAACAATGATTGCAATTTATTTTGTATCAATCCTACAAATATTATTTATTCTAGTTACAGGATTTAATCAAAGAATTGTCTATTTATTCTTAGCATTTTTTGGTTTATTTTTCTGTATTGGTTTAGATGATCAAAAGCTCCATCGCCATAATAAGATCAAAAGTTTTGCTGTAGTTTCAGCCATCACTATTTTTATGGCAGCATCCAACACTTTTAACTTTATTGGGGTACAGGCAAATATGGTAGATATTGATGGTTGGTCTTTCTTTGAGAAACAGCCTCTTAGCCTATCTTTATTTGACTATATTATTTATTTCTTTGAATCTATGTAACATAAATTTGCTACTTGCTATTTATCTAAAGGTAGCTTAGAGCTTAAAGATTTTGTTACAACTCCTTGAGTCGGGCTAAAGAAAAATGCTAAAAGGAAAAAAGCAAAAATTACCATAACGATCGCAGCCCCCGATGGCAAATCAAAATAATAACTTAAATACATACCAATAACACTAGAAACTGCACCAATTAAAGCCCCCAAAACCATCATTTGCGATAATTCTTTAACTAATAAATATGCCGTAATTGCAGGGCCAGCAAGTAAAGACATTACTAGTAATACTCCTACTGTTTGCATACTTGCAACAATCGTTAAAGTGATTGCACAAACTAAACCAAAATAAAGCAAATTTACAGGCAATCCACAGGCTTTTGCCCCTAAAGGATCGAAAGTATAAAATTCTAATTCTTTATAGAAAAGTTTGGTTAACAACAGAATAATACCTGTAATAATTAGGGTATGCCAAACATCACTACTAGTTACACCTAAAATATCACCAAATAAAATTTGATCGAGGTTAATTTGATTAGTTTTTAAGGAAGTAATAAAAATTACGCCCAAGGCTAAAAAACTGGTCAGAGTTACTGCCATTGCAGCATCAACTTTAATCCGCGATCGCTTTTCAATTGCCATTACGGCTAAGGCACTTAATACTCCTGCCACAAAAGCACCAATGGCTAAGTTGATTTCCAGAAAAAAAGCGATGGAAATACCAGGTAAAACCGCATGGGAAATTACGCCACTCATCATCCCCATCTGTTGCAAAATTAAGTAACTACCGACTACTGCACTTAGAATTCCCAGAGATAAGCCAATGGCGATCGCCTGGCGCATAAATTCAAATTCTAAAGGTTCAGTTAGCCAAGTTAACATTGGGTTGATGCTTGATGTTTGAAGCTTGATAATTAACGTTGATGTAACGATCGTAAGCCTGATTTATATTTTCGTTAGTTAAAACCTCTGATTGAGAACCACAGGCTATTAATCTCTTATTTAATAATAATAGTTGGTCGTAATTTTCTAACGTCTCACTTAAATCGTGACTGATCACTAAAAGGGTTTTTTGTTGTGCTTTTAATTCGGCGAAAATATCAAAAATAATCGTTTCAGTTTGTCGGTCTACATTATTAAACGGTTCATCTAATAATAATAAATCAGCTTCTTGGGCGATCGCTCTGGCTAGAAAGACTCGTTGCTGTTGTCCTCCCGATAGTTCTCTGATCTGACGTTGACGATATTGCCACATTCCCACCCTTTGAAGAGCCTCTTTGACTATCAACCGCGATCGTTGGCTATGGTTACGAAACCAGCCTGTTAAGGCAACACGCCCCATCATCACTACTTTTTCTACCGTTACAGGGTAATCCCAATCAATTTGCGATCGCTGCGGTACATAAGCTACCCTCTGTAGTTGTTTGGTAACTGGTTTACTTGCCCATTTTACTACTCCTTCGGCTAAGGGAACTAAACCCAAAATCGCTGTAATTAAGGTGCTTTTTCCTGCCCCATTTGGCCCTAATAAACCTGTTACTTGCCCTGGTTGTAGCGTAAACGAGACATTTTCAATTGCCCAAGTATGGCGATAGTTTACGCTTAAGTTACAAACTTCTAGCATTAATAAATAAAAACGAGATTCGTTATCATTCTACATTAGAATAATTAGAATCATTATCATTTTTTTTACTATCAGTTTTAATTAAGAGCTTTAAAAGGTTTATCTATATGTTCTATAATCTTAAAATTAAAAATATTTTCAGTTTAGCTATCTTAGGTATCATCACTAGCTTAGTTGGTTGCAGCCTCAGACCGAATGACAATATTGCTCAGGCAAAAGATAAGCCCAAAGTATTGGTATCTCACAATGTTATTTGTGATTTAGTTGAGACGATCGCTCAAGATACTGTTGATTTAACTTGTTTAATTGACCCCAATCAAGATCCTCATACTTATCGTCCGACTCCCTCACAACGAAAGGCGATGGAAGAAGCACAGGTAATTTTTTATGGAGGTTATCAGCTAGAGCCTCAGATCATGAATTTACTGGAAGCTACAGAAACTCCAGCACCCAAAATTGCAGTCTATGAACAAGCTGTTACCAAGCCAATTATGGCTGAACACGCGGAACATTCAGCAGCAGAGACTGAACAAGAACACGCAGAACATTCTGAGGCAGAACATTCAGAAGTAGAGACTGAACAAGAACACGCAGAACATTCAGAACAACAAAGTACATCAGGTAAACAAGATTTAGAACCAGATCCTCATGTTTGGCACAACATTGAAAACACTGTAGCAATAGTCGATCTTATTCAAGCAACTTTACTTCAATTGAATCCTTCAGAAGCTCAAACCTATGTACAAAACAGCAACGCTTTAACTGAGCAACTCTGGCAACTTGATGCTTGGATCAAAGATCAAATTGCTACTATTCCTGAAGGTAAAAGAGTTTTAGTCACAACCCATGATTCTCTCAATTATTATGTCCAGGCATACCGTTTAGAAGACTACAAAACTCTACAAGGCTTAAGCTTAGCTGCTGCTCCTACTGCCTCGCAAGTAAAAGAATTAACAACCACAATTCAACAAACAGGTGTCCCCACAATTTTTGTTGAATCAACTGCTAATGATCGCGTGATCAAAAATGTTGCCAGTGCTGCTGATGTTAAACTATCACCAGAAAAATTATTTGTAGATGGTTTAGGGGAAGCAGAAGACTTTACAGCGATGATTTCTCATAATACCTGCGCGATCGTCAATGGTTTAGATGGTAAATGCAAACCCTTTCAAGCAAAAGTTAACAACAAATAAGAATTAGATTCAAAAAAGTCATAGATTCAAATTTCTTCATATGTTGTTGAAGGGCAAGCTGTTTTTCTGGAGTCATCTCTCGTATAGTTAAACTTGTCTATAACTATCCCGCACAATTCTGACTATCTTTGCAAAAAACTGGGAAACTCTCGCTATCTTTTAGTGATTCATTCGAGCAGATCACAAGTTTTCATTCATCTGCGCCAAGTCATCTTTATCTAATTGAGCCATGTTCTAAGGATATATCATAAGGGTGCAGTTAGCTCCTGATTGACTGGGGGAATGAACGATTACGATCACAAAAATTTTGCCTCTACATCCGTCTAAAGTACTATTCTTCTTAACACGACCGCTGCCTTTGCATCCGTCTAAAGTATTATTTTTACAAAACAAAAATAAGTTAGAATCAGGGTGTGGGATCTAAAAAATTCCTCGGTCTTGTCTTTCTCTTTTTTAACAAATAATTTTTTGTTTGGGCATTTTAGGTATTAATTATTTGTCAAAGCCTTAATCTCGATCGGTCTTAAACATCTGCATAATTTTCTCTCAATTTTGATTAAAAGATATTAGTAGGAGGAAAATTTTATGTATAGGCAACTATTTGTTTCAACCTTGATAGCTACGATTGGAATCTCAGTTTTAACCCATTTTTCTCCATTAATGGCACATACAAAATCTGAGGTTAATTTTATCCACCCCACAAAGCAACTCTTTAAAAATCTCGGCAACTATCAACATCCCATTTCAACTAATAATCAACTCGCACAGCGTTACTTCAACCAGGGACTAATTTTAGCCTATGGATTCAACCATGCTGAAGCAGCGCAGTCCTTTAAAGAAGCAGCCAAACAAGATCCTAATTGTGCCATGTGTTATTGGGGAATTGCAGTGGTTTTGGGACCTAATATTAACGCGACCATGGAAGCGGATGCTTTACCTGAAGCTTGGCAAGCACTGCAAAAAGCGATCGCTATGAGCAATAACGCTACCGAACAAGAAAAAGCCTACATTCAGGCACTTGCCAAACGCTATCCGCCGCAGTGGGTAGAAGACCGCAAATCTCACGATCTCGAATATGCCAATGCCATGAGGGAAGTGGCGCGACGCTATCCAGACGATCTAGATGCAGCAACGCTTTTTGCGGAAGCCTTAATGGATACAACGCCTTGGGATTATTGGGATGAAAACGGCAATCCCAAACCAGAAGGAAAGGAAATTATGGCGACTCTAGAGTCCGTTCTCGAACGCAACCCCAACCATCCAGGCGCAAATCACCTTTACATCCATGCAGTCGAAAAAGAACGTCCCGAACTCGGCGTTGCTTCAGCAGATCGTCTGATGAAGTTGGCTCCCCATGCTGGACATTTGGTACACATGGCATCGCACATTTATATTCGTGTTGGACGATACCACGATGCAGTTGTCTCCAATCAACGGGGCATTAAAGCTGATAATGCTTATGTAGCAAGTAGAAGCGATGTCTCTGGGATCTATCCGCTTGCTTATATGCCTCACAATCACCATTTTCTCTGGTTTGCTGCTTTGATGACAGGACAAAGCCAACTGGCGTTAGAGGCAGCCCAACACACGGCAAAAGTAGACCCGAAACTGATGCGAGATCCAGAGCTTGCAGGAGCATTACAGCATTATTACACGATTCCAATGTATACTCTAGCCCGTTTTGGTAAATGGAATGAGATTCTTGCTACTTCTGCACCTGATACCGATCTAAAATATCCAAGGGGAGTGTGGCACTATGCGCGCGGCATGGCTTTAGTAGGGAAAGGTCAACCAGAGCAAGCTGTTCGGGAATTAGATCGGTTAAAAGCGATCGCAGCTGAACCATCCCTGGCAGAAGTGAAAATTTGGGGATTTAATCCCACTGCTAGTATTCTCAAGCTTGCTAGCAAAGTTTTAGCAGGAGAAATCGCAGCCAAACAGGAAAATTACCAACAGGCGATCGCGCATCTCGAAAAAGCTGTTAATCTCGAAGATTCCTTAGTTTACACCGAACCTGCTGACTGGTACCAACCCACTCGCCAAGCTTTAGGCGCAATCCTGTTAAAAGCCAACCGTCCAGCAGATGCAGAGCGAGTTTATCGTGAAGAACTGAAGATCTATCCTAACAATGGTTGGTCGCTCTACGGACTAGCACAAAGCTTGGAGGCACAAGGAAAGTCAGAAGAGGCAAAAGCCCTACAAACCGAATTTAAAAAGGCTTGGAAGTACGCGGATGTATCCATTGAGGCTTCGTGATTCTAAACCAAGGTTCTTTATTAACCAGACGATGATGATGTTTATTTAAATAAGCAAGAAATTTTCGCGCCCGTTTAGGACACTTTCTTGTCATCCTCTCGAATACATTCTTGAACACGAGTTTCTTCTGATGGAGTCATAAGGTTTCGACTTTTTATTGGCTCGCGATTGATTTATCTAATGACGGTATCAACAAACATCCTGAATTAGCTAAGTTTGTAGCTCAATTAGATAATCCCATTACCTATCTGAAAGCTGCTTCTTACTTAATGTATCAATAATATTCTGGGATAAACTAAGTCAAGCGTTGAATATGCTAGGATATATAGCTAATACGGGATGTAGCGCAGCTTGGTAGCGCACTGCTTTCGGGAAGCAGGAGTCGCAGGTTCAAATCCTGTCATCCCGATACGGCTAAACGCCTTGCGTTATTGGATTTTCACTTTGACTCCTACTCCCAGAAAGCAACACTCTTACTCAAAACTTACTCAAAAGCAAATATATAACGATCGCGCTAAAGAGTAAACGGGGTACATACATACCCCAATTATTTAAACGGTTAAATACGCAAAAAAAAAGACGGGTATTATCCCATCTTTTAGCCAATTAGTCAAATCACTATATTACTCTGCATTTTTAGCTATAAGCCAAAGTTCAGAAAGTTCTTCATAAAAGCAAGCTGCGCTATTAGAAAGTTCCTCTAAAGTGTTTTCTAGCTTCCTGGGATTAATAGTTCTATCACCTTTATAGTCCCAGTTTGGATCGTACCTTTCAAACGCATAATCGATTAGAAAAGTTAGAGCTTCATTGACGCTAACGTCCTTGTCTTCAGCTATAGTTTGAATCTTTTGGATTGAAGCAATTTCAAGCTCATAGCAGACTTGATGATTTATTTTTTCAGTAGTCATGTTTTTGTACTCCATACGTGCTTCAGAGACTTAGCTCAAAACGAGTGGTTTTACAGGGTCGTGTAAGGGTTAAACTTTATTCATTCCAGCAACAGGGGATAGTCTCAATCCGCTTTAAGATATATACAAGGGCTTTGTCTATCTGGTCGAATCTAGCCGTATAATTGCTAGGGCTGAGTGAATCGTTCTTGTTTTCATCCCAGCAAGGCAAAACGTCAGATACCTGTATTAGTTCGTCTACCTTGTTCTCTATTCTCGATAAAGCGGTATCGTCTTTATTGTCGTCCCTAGGTTCGTTTCTGATGCTTTCAAGCCCTTTAGTGATTAGCATTGTCAAGGCTTCACCCATTGTCTTATCGTGCTTATTGGCAGTTTCACAGACTGCCTGAAACTCGGCGGTCGAAAGATTAAAATACATACTGCCTTCTTCTCTATCCATGATTCAATCCTTTACTAGTTAACGTATCTGGAAAAGTGTGACACACTGTGTGTCACGTTTTCTAGAAATGCCTATGCCTATGCTTTCTAGAACGAGTTTTTAACTTAGTCACTACGTTTTCTCTCGTAGGTAAGCTTTTAAGATGAGATAATAAGCTCATTAGCTGTTCATCGGTCATAGCCAAACGAGAACGAGCGTTATAGCGTTGTTTGATGTAAACAATGCATTTCTCTTTTGACCAACCTAAACGGGCTACCTCATCATCTATAGCGTGTTTAGTAGCCCAAAAGTCAAAGTCAACCATCTATTTCTTTTGTTACGGCTACTAAGGCTTTTTTGAAGCCTTTTGTGTTTTCTTGTATCCATTTTTTCCTTTCCTCTAGACCTTGTTCAATAGCTTCCTGTTTGCCTTCTAAGTCCATTACAGGTAGTATTTTAAGCTGTATGTCGGTAGCAGGTGTAAGGTCATTCAGTATCATGGTAATACTTCCTATTTGGTCTAAAAAAACGCTAGGGTCTTTGGATATATCTTTTTTGAGCTTCGTCAAGGCATCTTGAACATCTGCTTGATGAATTTCAATTGCATTAAAAGCATACAACGCCTCAAGTTCTGTTAATTCTATACTTATCATCCTTTAATCCATTTACCCTGTTGTAATCTCATACCTAAGTCGAGCATATTTTCTTTAATCTCTTTAGGTCGTGGCTTCTCCATTAACCAACCTTGAGCAACCCAAATATCTATTTGACCTCTTATTTGAGGTGTATATACTTCTAGCGGTCTATTGCCGTTTTTAGCGTTTTGTTGCTCTGTCTTGACAAACTGTCTAAGCAAAGTACTTAAACTAGAATCGCCTTCTGAATCAGATTTAAACCACTTCCAATAGGCTTTAAGCTTATCTACCGCTTCAACTTCATCAATCCAAATACCGCTAGCTATCCCAGTCGCCAATAAGTCTAAAGATATCGCTCTCTGCTGGGATGACAAACCTTTAACAGTACTTCCCAGTGCTTTTCTAGTCGTCATAAAGACTTGTG
>CAYMWC010000112.1:0-17636 GCA_964393695.1 uncultured Pleurocapsa sp. | reverse complement strand
TAAACAGATTGGCTCTAGCTTGACTAGCACTGTGAATATCCATGATTTAGTTTATATATTGTACTTTTTATTGTACCACTTCTAAAACTGCTAAATTTAAAAAAGTATCAAGCATCGGTGCGATCGCATTTATAAAATCACCAACTACCGAATCATTGCCAATTCAATAACAAAGAAAAAAAGTTCTTGACTTTCACCTTGGGGCAAAGTGTTAACTAGTAAATACTAAAGGTTTAGGTATCATTAATGCTTAAAATTAGTGACTTTGCTCAACTTAGCCGTATTTCACCGAAAAACCTACGTCTGTATGATCGCTTAGGATTACTCAAACCTGCCACAGTAGATCGTCAAAATAACTATCGCTATTATTCTGCCAGTCAATTACCTCGTCTGAATCGAATTCTTGTCTTTTACTGTAGCTTATTGGAATGGGTAGAAAAATATGGCTATCAAATTGCTGGTTTTACTCGCGAGGTTTATTTGCACTATGAAAGAGAAGGCGATCCTCATCAATATGTCACAGAGGTACAAATTCCTGTAGAAAAAGTCACGAAGTAGTTTAGGAATCTAATCTTAAAAAAGCGATCGCTCTTTGTCAAAAAAATCTAACTCAAACAGCGATCACTTGCCTAATTGAGATAGTTTATTTATTTTGTTCAGGACGAACAGAAGAATGATGTTTAACTATCATCCAGCGATCGCCTTTTTTCTCATACATAAGTTAAAACAAAAACATTAAGTAAATATTAAATTGGTATTTATCGTATCATGATAATGATTACCATTTTAAAAAATTGAAAAATTCTTAAAACCAAATGTGGGCAATTTTCAGCGGAATTGAAGGAAATATTGCAGCTTACGAAGCAGTTTTGGCAGATCTCAACCGCCAGCGCGTTAAAGTAGAAGCATTGTATATTTTGGGCGATATCGTAGCAGCTAACCCAGATAGCGAAAAAGTAGTTAAACGCATTCAAAACCCTTTACCGGTCGAATTAGAACCCCAAGTATGCGTCGGTTGGTGGGAAGAACAATGTTTTGCTTTACATGGTTTGGGTTCGACAGCAGAACCCACAGAATTAATCGATCGCTTTGGCAAAGAAACCGCTAAACTTCTTTGGGATTCCGTATCTCGCGAAACCGTACAGTGGTTACGCAACTGTCATTTTGGCTTCTTTGAATTAGATTGTTTGTTAATTCACGGTAGCACCGTTAGCGTCAACGATGAATTAACCCCCGAAACCCCACCCTGGCAAATGCTAGACCGCTTACAAAGAATACAGGCTAATCATCTCTTGTGTGGTCGTTCGGGTCAAGTATTTGAATATCAACTACAAGGAGGTTCGGTTAATAGTTCAGTCATGACTCTAGATCGTCAGCAACCCGTTCAAACTATCACTGCACCTCAAAGAAGAGTTATCGGGGTGGGCAATGTAGGTAGAGAAGCTGGCAAGGCTACTTATACCCTTTATAGTCCAGAGAGCGATCGCTTGGAGTTTAAAACAGTTTATTATGGCAATTAGACACGACTTGGCAATTGTTCAGTATAACGGTCGTTTATCTGAACAATTAGAGGCAGGGCAATCACTTTTGAAAACAGGTTCAATTAAACAAACACCTCGTTGAGTTTCAACATCAGACAATGGCGATCGCAGCTATTTCACTTTAACCCTACGTCCCAGGGGAATACACATCGGTGTATCAGCAACAGGATCTGGCACAATACGACATTCCAGCCCAAATACTTCCCGCACCATTTCTTCGGTCATCACTTGTTTTGGTGTCCCCATTCTGTAAACCTTACCCTGTTGTACGGCTACCAAACAATCGGCGTAGCGACAGGCTAAATTGAGGTCATGCAACACCATGACAATGGTTTTTCCCTTAGTTTCATGGAGTTGTTGTAATAAGTCTAATAACTCTACCTGGTGTGCCAAATCTAAGTAAGTTGTCGGTTCATCTAGTAGTAAAATATCAGTATCCTGAGCTAAGATCATCGCGATCCAAGCTCGTTGTCTTTGACCTCCTGAAAGACTATCTAAAGCTCGCTCTGCTATTTCCCTCATGGTGGTAATTGATAAGGCTTCTTGGATCTTCTCCTTGTCTTCTTTTGACCATTGCTGCAACCAATTTTGATAGGGATAGCGTCCCATTGCTACCAAATCCCTTACCGTTAATCCTTCAGGGGCAATAGGACTCTGAGTTAACATCGCTAATTTTTGGGCGACAGTTTTACTCTGTAGTTTAGAAATATCTTTACCATCGAGATAAACTGTCCCCGACTTGGGTTGTAAGAGTCGCGCCAATCCTCGCAACAGAGTAGATTTACCACAACCATTTGCACCTACCAATACTGTAATTTTTCCTGCGGGAATAGCTAAATCCAGGTTTCGGACTATGGGCGCACCTTCATATGCCAGGGTGAGTTTTTTGGTTTCCAGGTGATTTAACATTGAACATTAATTTTGACGATTTTTAATTAACAGATAAACAAAATAAGGCGCACCCACCGCAGCAGTGATAATACCGCAGGGTAATTCTAAAGGTGCAAACATAACTCTACCGAGTAAATCGGCAATAACTACCAGCATTCCGCCCATAATTGCTGCAATGGGAATTAATTCTTGATGGGATGCGCCCACTAATTGTCTGGCTAGATGAGGTGTCATCAACCCGACAAAACTAACTGCCCCTGCCGTCGCCATGGCAGCACCTGCTAAAGCTACGCTGGTAAGAAGTAATAAACCCCGTTGCCATTCCACCTGACTGCCCAAGCTGAGGGCAATCTCATCTCCCAGATTTAAAATATCTAACTCCCTAGCTAGTAATAAAGCCAAGCCACTAAAAACAATAATCCAAGGAAGCAACGCCCATACCTGCGTCCAAGTTCGTCCGTAAACACTACCTGCTAACCATACTAATGCTTGAGAAACGCTATCGATTTCTCCAAAGGTAATCATGATATCCGTCAGCGCACTAACAATTAGATCGAAGCCAACACCCACTAAAATCAACCGAATGGGAGAACTTCCTCCCTGCCAAGCCATAAAGTAAATTAATAAGGCGATCACCAATGCCCCTCCAAAGGCAGCAAAAGGCAATAACGAGATCGGTACATTGGGTAACAAAACAATCAAACTTACCGTAGCGAAAGTTGCCCCCGCATTGACTCCAATAATTTCAGGTGCAGCCAGAGGATTACGGGTGATGCCTTGGGTAATTGTACCTGCGATCGCCAATCCTACCCCAACTAAAAATGCTACCAAGACTCGCGGTAGACGCAGACTATTGATAATAAAACCATAATCACTATTGGCTGTCGGCAATCCTAAGATGGTCTTAATGACATCTAAGGGGGTAAGGGGATACTCTCCATAACCGATACTAATTACCATTGCCATTAGGGTTATGACAGATAAAATAACTAGAATTTTGAGAAACCTGCGATCGCTCTTTTTCCAGATTGGCAAGATCGCGGTGGGAATCAATTGTTTAGTCATTGGTCATTGGTCATTGGTCATTGGTCATTGGTCATTGGTCAGTTAAAAATTTTTGGCTTTTGGCATTTTGTGCTGTGTCTATTTTTTTGGGGATTTATTAGAGCTAAAGACTATAGATTATCATAGTTTATTGCTATAAATTATCATTTAATTCTAAAATTAATCTCAAACAAGAGTAATGGCATCAATTTTGGCGATCGCTTAAAAAATGGAAGTATTGACAGAAATAGAATTCTTAGAAACAACTTTAAATACGGGAGGGACAAGAGAGGTTGTTTATAACATAGATGGTTTTGATCGCATTGAAACTTTGGAACATAGTTTATATCGCAGCAAGATTAAAGAAGTCGAACTCAGTTGTGGGTTGCGGTTAGAAATTACTAACGGGACTTGTTTTAGTCCCCTTAATTGCGATGTCAATCACGATAATTTTGACTTTTTAGTAGCTAAATTTTACCTTTCCAGTAATACCATTTCTCTTTAAAGTTGCACTTAATATTTTGATTGTAAATCTCGCGCAAAGACGCAAAGACGCAAAGGAATTAAATCAGATTTAATGCATTTTCATAGAGAATTGGTGTAATCACGGAGTAATTTGTCCGCAAGTACCTGGAATTGCCGAAAAATATTTAGAAAAGGCAGGACATAGTTATTTATTTTATTTACCAAATATTCGAGAAATAGAGCAATATTTTCCCAACGACGAAGTTTATTTAATTGCTATTTATATCAAACGAGATTTTTTAAGGAATTATCATCGAGATTTGAGTATAGTTCCTAGTGCGATCACTACTTTATTAGAAACGGGTCGATCTCCTTGTTTTCATTTATCTATGGGTAAAATAACTCCCACTATGCAAACAGTATTGTGGCAAATTATTAACACTCCCTATCAAGGTACTTTGCAGCGAATGTATCTAGAAAGCAAGACTTTAGAGTTATTAGTTTTACAGTTATCCCAATTATTAGAAGTAGAAACAAAGCCAGCAAAAAACACTAATTTAAAAGCCGAGGAAATTAATAAAATACATCAGGCAAAAGAGATTTTACTTAATAATCTTACCGAACCACCAACCTTAATTAATTTAGCCAAACAAGTCGAAATTCATCACATGAAACTCAAACAAGGTTTTAGAGAATTATTCGGCACGACACCCTTTGCTTATCTACGCAACTATCGCTTAGAAATGGCACAAAATTTATTGATAGAAAATGATATGAGTGTTTTAGCAGTAGCTTCGGCGGTGGTTTATGCTAACTCCAGTCATTTTGCAGCAGCGTTTAAAGAAAAGTTTGGTATTTCTCCTAAAGACTGTAAAAAAAGATCGTAAAAATACGTAGACTTTTCCTTACACTGAAACCAATGAACCTGATGATATTGGGGAAGAGGAATATCTGAGTGCTGGTTACGATTTAGAACATAGATTTAGCGATCGCTGGAAACTGCGGAATGCTTTTCGCTTTACCCAACAAAACGCCTTATTAGAAACCGCTTTCCCTTTTGAAGTGGATGAAGAAACGGGGACGGTATTTCGCTTTTGGGCTGCCCAACCCCAGGAAGGGGAGAGTTATTCTTTACAAACCAGTGGTGAAGGTAAGTTTGCGACAGGGAAAGTCGAACATGAGGTGTTGTTCGGTTTAGATTTGAATTTAACCGAGAATAACTTTAACGATCTGATTAGATTAGATCTTGAAACTCCTTTGGAATTAGATTTATTTAACCCCGTATACAGTACATCCCCTAGACCAGATTTCGATACGCTGCCCTTAATCAGCGATCGCGAGACGGAAACTCGCAGATTGGGGCTATTTGCTCAAGATCGCGTCTCTTTTGGAGATAATTTCTTTATTTTAGGGGGATTACGCTACGATACGGTCAAGCAAATTGTCACCGATAACCTGGAACAAACGGAGGTAAGTAATACAGACGATGCAGTAATTCCCCGCCTGGGTGTAGTTTATAAACCAACGAAGCCCGTTTCTTTGTATGCTAGCTATTCCCAATCTTTTACCCCTAACCCCGAAACTACCGCCGAAGGAGAGGCGTTAGACCCCGAAGAGGGAGAAGGGTTTGAACTTAATGATCGCGGTGAACCATTTACGGTAATTGGTTCTTTTTCCTATGAATTTTAAATTACGCTTGGTGTAGATTAGCAATGAAATTAAAACGAGTTGGGAGATTAACAATTTTTAGAGCGATCGCTTGCTGGAAATTACAAAGACTGAGGCCAATAATCGTAGGTGCTGCCTCCTGCCTTCTCTTTGTTGCCTGTAATAGCGAGACAATTAATCAACAATCTTCGCTAAGCAATTGTCAAACTGTAGAACATGATCGTGGAAAAACCCAAATTTGCGATCGCGAAGCGTACCTGAAAGGTAATCGCCCCGAACAGATTATAGCGATCGGTCCTAATATATTAGAACTGCTGCTGGCATTGGATATTCAGCCTGTGGGTTACGCGGATTATTTTGCTTTACCCGCTAGTGAATTTGATCGCCCCAGTCAACAAATTTTATATTTGGGAAATAGGATAACAAACCAGCCTGTAAATATTGGTTCGGCTGACGATCCTGCATTGGAAACGATCGCCCAACTGCAACCAGATTTAATTTTGGGGATATATATGCTAACCAGGATGAATACGATTTACTCTCTCAGATTGCACCCACGTTATTATTCACCTATGGGGTAGATGATAAATGGCAATTACAAATACGGGCGATCGCTCAAGCTGTGGGTAAATCGGAACAGGCAGAAAAAGTAATTCAGGAGCATTCCCAACGAATTATCCAAACGAAACAAGCCTTACAACCGATTGTGAATAAATATCCCAAGGTATTACTACTGGGCTCGGAAAAATTAGACCAAGGCGTAGAAATCGACCCTTACAACCACGATAGTTACTGTAGTGCCTTATTAGCAGACATCGGCTTTGAAATTGTCTCTCCTCCTAACGGGGAAGGAAAAGAAGGTCAAGGAGGCAAGGTTTCTCTAGAAATATTACCTCAACTAACTGCGGATTTAATTATCGTTCAGGGATATAACAGGGATTTTAGTAATACAGGACAAGATTTAGTTGAAAGTCAAATAGTAGCAGTTAAACAACAATGGAACAGTAACGCGATCGCTCAATCTTTGCCAGCCAGTAAAAGCGATGATATCTATTTTACCAGTGCCTATCTCTGCCGAGCCTTACCAGGACCCATTGGAGCGGAGATATTTTTAGATCGCCTGGAAGAACAACTTTTAGGAAGTAATAAGTAATAAGTAATAAGTAATAAGTAATAAGTAATAAGTTTTACCTCCTCTACTCCCTCTTATAAGTGCGTAAATTTATCATAATTTGGCTCGGTCAATTAGCTTCAATGCTTGGTTCGGAAATGACCAATTTTGCCATTAACATCTGGGCTTGGCAGGTTACTGGACAGGCAACCCCTCTATCGTTTATTTTATTTTTTACTCAAACTCCCAAGGTGATTGCAGCTTTGTTTGCGGGGGTGTTGGTCGATCGCCTGAATCGGCAGAAGTTAATGATGGTGGGGGATTTATTGGCTGGTTGTTCGACGATCGCGATTTTGCTTTTGTTTTTGGGCGATCGCCTGGCGATTTGGCATCTTTATTTTACTGGTGCGGTGAATGGTTTGTTTGGTTTCTTACAGGGTTTGGCTTATTCGGCTACTCTTTCTTCTATTGTTCCCCCGCAACATTACACCAGGGCTACCGCTATTGATTCAGTACGGATGTCGTCTGCTTATATTTTAGCTCCTGCTTTGGCGGGGACTCTTTAACCGATAATCGGTCTGACGGGTATTTTAATTATCGATATTGTTACCTTTATTATCGCTATTAGTACCCTCAGTTTCGTCCGCCTTCCCCAAGTTAACCAAAAGAGAATTATTCGGCCTTTCAATCTCAAACAGGATTTAACCTTCGGCTTACGTTAGACCTCTTGCAAAAGTCTTTCATGGTATAATTAGAAGCCTTTGCCTTTTTTAATTAGCGCGATCGCGCTAATTAAAAAACTTAATTAGAACTCCTGCAAAAGTTTTTTATGATCGGATGAGAGGTTAAATTTTTTACTAATAAACAATGAAATACTGGCAAGCAAAGAAACTCCCATCAACTAAATTCAAACGTATGACAGGAGTTTAAAAAAAACATTTGGTGTGATGGTTCGTCTAGTCAAATACAAGGAAAAACAAAAAAAGAAACCTGGTCGTCGTCCGAAATTAAAAATTGAAAATATCTTAATTAAATCTCGAAAATTTAGTCTACCAGGAAAGAAAAAATTATTAGATACTTCTCTTGAAGAAGAGTTAATTTTAATCGATGTTATGGAAAGTCCAATTGAAAGACCGACTAAAGCTCAAAAAAGCTTTTATATCAGTTATTAATTTGTCACTGAAACAACTTTTGCTGTCAAATTTCAATTTGGCAATCGCTGCACAAAACTCGAGCGAAAAAATTCCTCAATTATTACTATTTCAATTAGAGAAAATTAAAATAAAAATAACCCCTAATCATACCACAAAATATTTTTGCAAGAGTTCTAATAAACATTGCCTATTTAATTCATGAAATCTTTTCGTTAAAAAATAAATATCTAATCGTAATAACGCTGAAAACGAGAATCGAAATGATGTTTTTTACGCTGATTACACTGGCTGCACAATACCTGTAAGTTGCTGATGTCGTTGCTTCCTCCTGTAGCCAAGGGAATAATATGATCTATGTTTAATTGAGCTTCAGTATTTTTTTTACCGCAGCTTTGACACTGATAATTATTTCTTTGCAGTACGTATTTTCTGGCGGATTGAGGGATATTAATACGGGGCATTTTAGACATTTATTTGTTAAGAGATAGTTTGACGAATATCATCTAATGAATGGTTATCTTGTTTAGAAATATCATTTTTCATCTCTTCTGGTTCATCGGGGCAAAATTCTAATATTACTCTTATTCTCATTTTACCTTTTTTCCACTCTCTAGACTCAGGTTCTAATATTTCAGCTTTAACATCTATATTCCAGTTTTGTTGATAGTTTGGAGATGTTCCTAAACCTACTTGCTTTAATTGTTCTGATAAATTATTAAGTACATTTTGTTTAAAAAAGTTATTCAATTTTTCCATCAAATGCTTAACTTTAAACGTAGTTCCATTATCAAAGGATACTACTGCCTTGGAATCTTCGTGTTCTATTTGTTTGAAATTATTTTGTGAATTCATAATAATAATTAAGCTAAATATTTTTGCTGACAAAAGTTACTTACTAATACTTGCGATCCTGCTACCAGGGTATCTTCTAATTCATTGGCTAAATAATATAAAGCCTCTACCAACACAGCAATTAAAGGCGCGGTGGCGTTACGGGGATGGGATAGGGTAGCGCGACTGTAAGCATCCCTGACGGAAAATGTCTGCAATAATTCGTCGAGACGGCTTACCATTTGTGCCTTAAGTTTCTGAAAATCCGACTCAAAACCCGTATCTTGATTGGTAACGACGGCATTTACTTCTTGTTCTAGGTGTTGGGAGAAATCTTTACCAATTTCCTGTAACTTCTGGTTGAGGAGGGTTAACTCCTGGGTTTTCATCGCCTCGATTTCTTGGGGTTGGCTGTCTAATTCTTGTAACCGTTTGAGGTAATATTTTTTAAGATCGTCACAAATTGGCTTGAGATCTTCGGCTAAATTGGCGAATAGTTGAGGGCGTTTTTCTTCCGTCAGGTAGCGGGTAATAGCATTGCGAAATTCTTCGATACCACTGTCGGTAATTAATTGTTCGATTAAAGGTTTGCCAAATTCACCTAAGATGCGGGTGTAGTTTTCGTTGGGGGTTTCGTAACCGTTTACCGATACTCGGAAATGAGTGCGGGTGAGTTTGCCCGAATTGGCGCAATAATTATTAAATTCGCTGACAAATTGGGTTGTTTCTTCTTCTCCCCCGATGCCTTTGACGCTTTCAGCAAAAATCGAATCCAAATCAAAGCGATCGCTACTACTGGTAGACTTAATTTTACTGCCGTAAAATCCCAATAAACCACTGGTTTTATAAACTCGCTGAGTATCCCTAAACTGAGTCTCAATTAAATTATCCAAACGCTGCCTTAATTGCCCGTTATACCAGGTTTGATCGATGCGATTAAAAACATAAAAAACGCGATCGCGTATCCCTAAATTAGACTTCATCTTTTCTAGCAATTCCGTCTCTTCTGAAGTCATTTCCCCCGCAGCAGCAGGTTTTAAAACGCAAATTACCGCAGAAGTATCGGGATGTTCGATTTTACTGTAGGTAAGTTCGGCATCTTTTTTAACAGGCGCATCTATTCCTGGCATATCTACCAATACGTTACCGTCTTGCAATAAAGGATGGTGACAGTAATATTCAACCTTAGTTAAAACTGCACTATTGCTTCCCCGTCGGGCATAACTAGCTGCTTCGGCTAAATTAGAAAAATTAAACTCCTCCATCGAGTAAGTATTGTGACGTTTAAAATCGATGCGAGCGCGATTATTTTGATATCCTTGCAATAATAAATCCAAAGCATTGGCACTTTTTGCCCGATCCGATTTACTCGCGCCCCCTTCTTGTTCGATAATGGCGGTACAACCTTGTTGCAGTAATTCAATAATTTCTGGATCGGTAAGATTGTCTTTAGCCGATAAACCCAAATGTTGACATAAACTTGCAGCCTGTTGTTTAATCTCCGCTTCACTTAAAAAAGTTAAAACAACCCTTTCCGCATCTGGTTCTGAATATTCTATGTAACATTCTGTACCAGTCGCATGACCCTCTGCACTGTATAATAATTCCCTTTCTAAGAGGGCATTAATCAACATCGACTTACCCGCACTAAACGCCCCTGCAAAGACAATTTCAAACTTTGGCGCGATCGCTTTAGCTAAAGAAGCTTCTACAATTCTGATATTCTGGCGATCTATGCTTGATGCTGGGACTAGATCGAGTATCTGATTAACATTATCTGCTAGTTGGTTACATTGAGTGGGCGTAGTTTTGCAGTCTCCTGCGATAGCTGACGCAAGAGTGATTTCACGAGGAAAAAACATCATTGATAATACTGAACATAAATATTACATCTAGAATTCCCAATTCTTCAGAGTAATTATTCATATTTAGGTCTACTTTACTATTGATATCGCTCAGGATGTTTAGCTGCGAGAAATTAGTTTTTAAAGCCTACTTGCGAACCTTCCACCTAATCAAATAAATAAAGAATGGCGCGCCAATTAAAGGCATCATTAAACCTACAGGTAACTCACTGGGTTGGATAATGAGACGACCGCAAGTATCGGCAATTAAGACGACGATCGCCCCTAAAATGGCAGAATAGGGCATAATCCAGCGATAATCGATGCCGACCAAGAAACGGACTAGATGGGGTACGATTAAACCAACAAAACCAACAGGTCCTGCGATCGCTACACTCGAACCTGCTAGTAAGATAATACTAATTGCTGCCAAAATCTTTATTACCGCCGTAGATTGTCCCAAACTTCTAGCGGTGTCTTCCCCCAAACTGAGAATAGTAATCTGTTTGCTGAGGGCTAATCCTAAAATTAAGCCCATGCAGATATAGGGTAATACTTGTACCACTAGATTAATATCCCTACCTGCTACCGAGCCAGCCAACCAAAATCTAATTTCTTCCAAGGTACGTTGGCTGATAATTAAAATCCCGCTAGTAATTGAAGAGATAAAAGCAGTCAGTGCTGCACCAGCTATAACCAGGTTAAAAGGAGTGAGTCCACCACGACCTAATGAACCTAGCAGATATACTGTAACTGTAGTAATTGCTGCACCAGCAAAAGCAAACCAGGTATAAATATTTAAAGAAACACTATTGAGCAGAAATGTTCCTAACACTACTGCCAAAGCTGCTCCTGTATTGACTCCTAAGATATCAGGAGAGGCGAGAGGATTGCGAGTCACTCCCTGCATAATCGCCCCTGCTACAGCTAAAGCTGCACCGACTAACATGGCAATTAGCGATCGCGGTAGGCGTACTGTACGAATAATTAGATGATTAGTAGAACTATCAAAGTCAATAAATGCTTGATAGATATCCTTAAAAGCAATATCGGCAGCACCCCAGCTAAGACTAGCGACGAAACTAAGCCAGAGAATCAAAATTCCTAATAGCAAACCTCCTAGTAGTAAATAATTTTTTCCTGGATAATATTTTTTAGCAATCGTCATTTCAAGTATAGGAGTAGAGAAAAATTACTGAAGACTCAAAAGTAATCAAGTCATTGATACCCTCTAGTAACTAATAAAACTTTGATTTATTCTTGTTCAGCAGCAATCGCCATTGTTGCTCCTGGGACTTGGCGCAAGTGATCCATGACTTTAACTACCATTCCGTGTTCTACCTTCTGATCAGCGTTAATAATTACCAAAGACTGAGAGCCAGGTGCAATTTTTTCGGTCAATGCACCTTTTAACTGGCTCAATTGAATTGCTTGGCGATCTAAAAATAAATCTCCGTTGGGTTTAACAGTAATGTTAATCTCCGCTGTTTGCTTAGATTCAGATGTTTGCGCGGTCGGTAGATCGACTGGTAAACCTTGCGATCGCGAGAGAAACAGTGTCGAGATCATAAAACAGGCCAAAATTGAAAAAATTACGTCAATCATTGGCAGAAGATTAATCTCAAAATTTTCTTCTGGCTCATTTATGGGTCGCATATTCTCTTACTCCTTGATGAAAACGACGATACAATAGCTCTAGTTGACCACCATATTCTTGAATAAAAGCTATTTCTCGTTGATATAATCCACGAAAAGCATTAGCAAAAAGCAAGGTAAAGATCGCCACTACTATCCCCATGACTGTGGAAATCAAAGCCTCACTCAGCCCTAGCATGATCTCAGATGAATTATTATTCGCCACATTACCCATGTCCATCGAAGCAAAAGAGCGAATTAAACCCAAAATTGTCCCCAACAATCCCAATAAAGGTGATGCGGTAATGATAGTCTGAAACCAAGTAGCAAACTTGCGTAAAATTGGTATTTCTGCTTGGATAGCACTGTCTAAAGCCAAACGAAACTCATCCGCAGTCGGTTGTTCTAACTCTAATGCCTCCAAAAAAATTCGGGCGATCGGTAATTGAGCATTTTTTTTCAAAAGAGCGATCGCACTAAAAGGATCACTACGATAAATAGATAAAATTTCTTTAACTATACGCCGTTGTCTGCGCTTAATCCTAAACCAAAAAATAATTCTTTCCACAATCAAAGCGACTGCAATTAACGAAAAAGCAATCAAAGGGTAGCTTACTATCCCTCCCGCAGTCAAAATATTTTTAATTGGCATAAATCTTACTCTAATATAGCTAATTGCAAATTATTATCATCTTACTCAAAGAAAACTTTACCACAACTTATTGATAATTTAATGCAACTAAATTTTAATTTTTCTGGTCAAGACTGACTAAACTACCTGAATCAAAGACCCAAACAATCATCCTTGCAAAACTCATGAGCCATATTTCAGTAGATCATCAAGAATCCAAAAAGTTTAAATTACTATTTTTAGGATGCGACAATTGAAATCATAGTTTCTAGATTATTTTTCGTGATATATTTTTTAAATTAAAGTAATTATCAATAAGTCAACTACCCCACCTTACTTCGTTGAAGGTGGGGCTTGAAAACCCAGGTTTCAACTAAGAGTTGACTAGACCTTGAGCCACAAAATCATTGCCAATGTCGACTTCTCAATTCTGTATTCAACAACGCCAGCAGGAACAGCAACGGGTTAGAAAACTATTATGGGTTGGCTTGGCTAGCTCTATTGTGCTGCACGGAATTTTAGCTATTGCCTTGCCTCGACAGTTAGAGACGAAACCGCCTCAAGTCAAAAAACCCATGGAATTGATTTTGGTTGATAAACCGAAGCCAAAACCTAAAATCAAAGAGACTCCAATAGTACCGAAGCCCAAACCAGAACCACCTCAACAAAAAGCACCTGAGCCAAAGCCAGAACCACCTCAACCACCAGAACCCAAACCAGAACCACCTCAACAAAAAGCACCTGAGCCCAAACCAGAACCACCTCAACCACCAGAACCCAAACCAGAACCACATCAACAAAAAACACCTACACCTAAAAAAATCTTAACCTCCAATCTGCCTCCAATTTCCAAAGCACCTGTTGCACCACAACCACAACGAGCGATCGCTCCTGGCCCAGTTAAAAACCCTCCCAGAGTTAAAGAATCTTCTTCCAACGTGGCTAGCAATTCCCCGCCACCAACTACCGAATCCGAATCATCCGAATCGGTGAGTGAAGAAGAAGGAATTGCTTGTGTTAGTAACTGTGAACCAGAGTATCCTGATGCCTTAGAAGGAGCAGAAGGTAGTGCAGGAGTCAAATTGACTATTGATCCCCAGGGTAATGTAATTGGTGCTGAATTAGCCTCTGCCGATAGCAACAGCCAAGTTAATCGCCAGGCATTATTGGCAGCCAGACAAATGGAGTTTAGTTCTCCCCCTGGTGGCAATGCAGCATCAGTCCAAGTCAAAATCGATTTTACTGTTGAAGGTTCAGATTATGATCGCGCCCGCCGTGAAGAACAAGAAAGAAAAGAACAAGCTGCTAAAGAACAACAAGAGGAAATAGCCCGTCAAGAGCAACAGAGAAGAGAAGAGGCAAAACAAGCAAGGATACGTCAACAGCAGCAGCAAAGAGAACAAGTAAAACCAAAGCTTCAACTTCCAGATAACCAAGCTGCTCCAAAACCTTTACCTGCTCCCATGCAAACAGAAGTAGACGAAGAACAGTTACAAAAATTTCGGGAAAGGATTGAGAATTAGCCGTTGAGCCGAGATACCTATGCTTTAGTCACATAAATCGTAACAATGGAATAATCTATAAAAGTTAGATGCGATCGCTCTATAACTTCAACAGTCTGCTTAATTATGACAAAAGACTAATGACTAACACTTAAAATCCTGCAAAACCTGTAGCAGCAAGATAAATATCATGCCAAGAAGGTTGTCTATAGTCTTGATTAAAAGCTTGATCGACATATCTAACTACTTGAGGAAGTTCTTCACTATCAATCTGTCCTTGAAGAAATAAATTTAGCTTATCTTCCCAAGCTTCTGGATAATCTCTGATAATTGGATGTTTAATCGTAATCGATTGATATTCTTCTTCTTGAGCATCAACGATCAGATCGAGGCTAAGAACTCCTAACGGACGAATAAAAATCCCCGTACCTGCAATTTTAAAGTCAGAATCCAATCCGTTTTGTCGCATTAAAACTACAAAATGCGCTCCTCTGGGAAGACGATAAACTAATTGACTTGAGTTATCCACTGGTTGTACTTCAACGTTGTAACCTCTAGTCAAACCCGCTTCTAATGTAATACCCTCGTACTCTTGATCAGGATGAGGTAAATAAATCGTAAACTGATGTATATCTAGCCAAGGATTGTAAACCGTTTCGTCAGTTTGTTGTTTCCATTGATTATATTCTCGGCGCATCTGCTCACCAACATAACTCTCTTGGTTACAGATATTGATCAGAGAAATATTGAGGACGCACTGCTCAAATTTACTTAATGACCCTAAAACTTGCATCATAATTTTGTCCTTTGTTGTTTGTCCTTTGTCCTTTGTCTTGAGTATCAATGACTAATGACTAATGACCAATGACCAATAACTAATTAATCTTCATCTAAGGCTGGAAAAGACTCTTCAATCTCCCATAGAACTCTTTTATTAGCGATAAACCAACTACGAGTTTCTGGAGTCAATTCATCCCAAATTAAGTCGAGAGAAACATGAGGAGATTCATATTGATATTTTTTACCGAGCGATCGCAAGTTGCCAACAACCGCTGTAGGAATACCAAAATTGAGCCAGTTAACTTTAACCACTCTACTCGCTACACCACCACTGGGATCGTAAATCAGTTGTGCCACTCGAATTAAATCGGCAAAATGGGTAGGTTTTAAGCCAGTTAGTTCTTGAATTTCCCGAACGCGGTCTTGATTTTGTCTAATGCTCATAATTTTTTGACTTTTGACTTTTGTTTTTTGTCCTTCGTTTTTAGTATCAATAACCAATGACCAATGACTAACGACTAACTCCTTGATAATTTTTCACCCGTTTACCTGTTCCCACACCTAAAATCTTGGCTAACCAAGGTGGGGGAGAAGTAGTGATCGCTTTTTGTAAATCTGCTAGTATTTCTCTAATTGCACCACCCTGTTCGACTTTCATGGGATAGATATAAGCCTGAATGACTTTGGCTGCTGCGGGACCACCGATAGAAACAACATATAGAACAGGACAATCTTTAATTAAATTAACTCGAAATCTATTTTTATCTTCAACAAGATCGGCTTCTACTGCTGAACGAACATCAATTAATCTGATTTCATCTACTGATAGTTGATAAATTAAATAACGATGGCAAGAACCGAAGTGTCCGTCTAGTTGCTCTCCAGTGTTGGAAGCAACAGCAATTCTAATGGAGTTGGGCATATCCCCTTCTTGATATGGCTCAATGGGTAATTCTTGTTCACAATAGCCTGTTTCACCCCACAAGATTCTGACTGCTTCCTTAAAAGCTTCTATGTCAGTGTTATCCGCATCTTCCCCTTCCCACTCGCTATCTACTTCGTAAATATTGCCAAAAGATCTTTTTAATTGAGTGACTGTTAGTTTACTGAGAGATTCTTCGGTAATTTCATAGTCGAGATTAATCTGCAAAGCTTGGATTAAATCTTTAACAGCGACATCGGGTAATACTTTAGCTGCTAAAGCAATTCTCAGGGCTACTTCGTTAGAAATGGGTTGAGTTGTCACTGGTTTTTCTCCTAAAATTTGTTCTTTTTTGTTTGTCCTTTGTTGTCTGCTTAACTGTAGATCGCCAACAACCAATGACTAATGACTAATGACTAATAGCTAATCATCAACTTATATCAGACTGCTGGAAATGTAAGGAATTGAAGTGTTTCCATTAAGATGATTAAGATCGTACTCAATATCCCTATCTCAGTATTTAAGAGACTTGAAGAATTAGACAGAGATCGGGGTACGAGTATTTTTTAAAGTTAGTACGGGTATATTTAAATAACAAGTTAAAATTTGGGCGATCGCATTTCAAATATAGACAGGTTAATACTTAGAAGTAATCTGAGTTGATGATTTTTAAGAGACTGTTGCTGTACTCAACATAATCCAATTTAGTTCTTATTGGTTTAAATAGATAGAATACAATCTAGGTAACTATGACATCCAATGGCAAATAAAGCTATGGTTACAACAACATCTAAACTTATTAATCTAGAAGAGTTTTTAGCATTACCAGAAACCAAACCTGCCAGTGAATATATCGACGGCAAAATCATTCAAAAACCAATGCCTCAAGGAGAACACAGCACGATACAGGGAGAACTGATTATTGCTCTTAATGGCGCACTTAAACCGCAGAAAATCGCCAGGGCTTTTCCAGAATTAAGATGTACGTTTGGTGGACGCTCGATTATCCCCGATGTAACTATATTTAGTTGGAACAGAATTCCACGTCAAGATAATGGCAGAATAGCAAACGCTTTTAATTTAGAGCCAGACTGGGCGATTGAAATATTATCTCCCGAACAAAGCTATAGTAGAGTCACCAGAAATATTCTTCACTGTTTAGACCACGGCACAAAATTAGGCTGGTTAATCGATCCTATTGAACAGTCCGTATTGGTTTATTTTCCAGCGCAACAACCAGCATTTTTTGAAGAGGCTGATGATGTTTTACCCGTACCTGATTTTGCTAAAGCTTTTGAATTAACTTTAGGGGAATTATTTGGTTGGTTATTGGAGTAATGGCGCGATCGCATCTCAAATATAGACAGGTCATAGGCGATCGCCAATTGTTGATTATTTTTGACTGTCAAAATTGTGATCGCCCTAAGTCCATAGCCAAAATATGAGAAAATTTACCGAGTATGTTGATGATTAATCATCAAAGTTTGGGTATGATTATTTCCAGCAAAGTATCCCTCTAAATTATTATTGCTTAGGGATTTTGTAAGATTATGGGCAGGCCATCTTGACTGCGACCAACGACGATAATTTTACTATTATCAGATGTAGCTAATTGTT
>CAYMWC010000111.1:0-17823 GCA_964393695.1 uncultured Pleurocapsa sp. | reverse complement strand
ACGATCTATTTTCACAACGCTTCATTGTCCCACATTTAGATGCAAACCGCTGTAATTAATATGCTGATTAATTTCTGCTGCTTGAACTTGAGAGTAACAAGCATTTAGAACCACACATTCAACTTGGCTCGCAAATAACTGAAATAAATCGGCGATCGCTTGAGTATTTAATAATTGTTGTTGTCCCGACTCAGTTTCTAAAACTAATCCTTGACTGCCTGTACCATGTCCGCAGAAATGGACAATTCTGGCTTTTTCTCTAGTAAGCGATCGCTGTAAATCTCCAACTCTAACTGCTACTTTTGATCGTAAAATATACTGCTTTTTATTCTGACCACGTTCTAGGGCATCTTCAATTCCACGAATCTCTGGATAGATGCGTATTTGCTCTGTACCTTGAGGATTGGATGCTAAGACTAGAATCTTGGTGGTCATTTATTTTGCGATCGGTTTTTATAGATTGTAAGTACTTAATAACTCAATGACTCAAATACTTGCATTGTGTTAAATTGCTTTTAAAAAGAGCATATTAATAGCATACTAAAATAGTCTTAATTATAAAAACATTAATTTTTTATAATGAAATTTGCTTTTGAAAAGCAATATTTTAGAACTTCAATTTTAAAAAACAGGTATAAAGACATCTCCAATAATTAGGCTAAACCCTTCGTTATAGGGTTTAAAAATTGAGCTTTCTGGAGATGATTAAATTTTATATTTCATCAGCAAGTCTTAATTAAAATCCGACCATTACTTGCCACATAGCTACGCCTAAAATAACAGCAGCCAAATGTTGTGATAATAAATATTTAAACGGTTGACGGGCAATTTTTTGGGTCAACAAAATCGAGAAAAGTACCCCAAAAATTAAAGAACATCCCTGTAAAAAGGCAATTACAGCAGGGTGAGCAACCAATATGGGTAAACTATTACCATCTAAGCCAAAGGTTGCCATTGTTACGGGTAGTATTCTACCTCCTTCTGTTAAACCCAAACGTAGATAATGAGCTAAATTACCAGCCAGCACTAGTGGTAAATAACCGTAAGCTACTTCTATAAACCTGCGCGGTTTATATTTATGGTTAAATTTACCCACAAGTTTGTTTATGTTTTGAGCTAGCAGAGGAATGATGATTGGTAGACTTAAAGCAATGACAGACACCGCAGCATGATAACCAAATTGCTCCAAGTGTAAGTTTAATCCTAACCGTGTTGAAATTTCAGGTAAACGGTGGAGAAAAATGACATTAAGCAATAAAAATAGTAAAGCAACTTCATAACTGCGAGGAGTATGAGTTGTCCAGAGTTCAATTCCAGGAGGACGTAAATTAAACTCAACTGAGCGATGGGGACAAGCTTTTAAACAGGTCATGCACAATACACAGTCGCGGTTATCGGTTAACTGTGCAGGATGGGAATATAAAGGACAACCGTTGGTTTCTTGTCCTTCTCCCTTGGCTGCACCGCCTTTGTAACATTGATAGGTGGTACATTCTGCCGAGCAAGTTCCCTGTTGCGCTCGTAATTCTGTCATCGAAAGTTTAGCAAATAAACCATTCATACCGCCAATGGGACAAAGATAACGACACCAAAAACGGCGTTCAAAAATTGCCGAAAAAATCATTGCGCCTGCGGTAATTAGTAATAGTAAACAAGCAGAAAGACTAGCAGTATTTTCTAAGTCCCAAAGCTCTTCCCAAAGTAAAATTAGGGCAAATAAAGCAAATAAAAACCAGCCTCCCCAACGTTCCGCAGCATTTCTCGGCCATCTTTTTAGTTGTCTTGGAAACCAAATTAAAGATAATTTTTGAGTAATTTCGCCATAAATCATAAAAGGACAAACAGCACACCAAAGTCTACCAACAAAGGGGAAACTGATTAAAATCAAGGGCCACCACCAAGCCCAAAACATATTTAAAGCAAAGTTTTCTTGACGATTTTGAGGAGCAATAAATAGAATTAAAACTATTAAGGCAAAGAAGCTAAGGGTAAAACCATAATTAATCCTGTCAGGATACCAATCGCTACGTAGAAAATAACGCAACTTGGAATATCTATTGAGGAGATTTAAGCGATATTGTTTCTTTTTACTTTGTGACTGCCAAACAACTTCTTCGGTAATATCATCACAACCTTGTAGTTGAGTTAAAGCTCGTTCAATAGTACTTTCTAATTCCCGTAGATTATTTGGGAAATCATAAGCTTGGAGATTTCTAATTGCTTCAGGAGTTATTTGAGTTTTCTTGAGGCATTTATTTTTGCCAATCAGATTTAAATAATAATTAATTAATTCTTCTAAATCGGCTTTACGTACCCTTAGAGGAGGTACTTTAATTAAATTATCAATGACAGAATCGATCGCTGGTATGGTTTGCTCAGAAATAGCGATAATTCTCGCCTGACAAGTTTCTGGTTGCGGAGTTTCTCCTCCAGGACGGATGACAGGAGTGTATTGTTTGGTTTTAATTAAATTAGCGATCGCAGGTAATAATTCCGAGGGTAATAAATGAATATTATTAAGAATTAAAGTACCTGACTGAAGGCTAGCAATTAAGCCTGGTTTTCCACCACTGCGACCAAATAATTCTGCCCCACTAGTCTGTAATTTGGCACAATCTATTTTAATAATTGGTTCTCGACGTGTAGCTGAACCAAAATGAATTAAAGCAGCTAAATTATCTTTTTCTAAACCTGGTTCACCAAATAATAATATCGATTCTCTAGTTTCTCCAGCCTGTTTAATTTGCGATCGCAATCTACTTGCATAACGACTTTTTCCAATTACTCCTCGTTTGGCTTTGCTAACCAGATAAGGTCTTAAAGTTACTTGTCGTTCCTGTTCAAATATTAATTGTGCTGATAATTCTTTAACTTCTGTGGCTAATTTTTGGGAAAAAGCTTGAGTAATTTCAGGATATTGTTTAACTAACTTTTTAAAGTCTAAACTATTAATAAACCAAAGCTTGACTGGACTAAGAGTAGTAATTGTATATTGGGTTGGTTGCTCTAATAATAAAGCATATAAATTAAGTACTGTTCCCGACAATAAACTACTTTGACGAGACTCCAATTGACTATCACTCTTCACTCTTCCTGATTCAATAATATATAAACCTTCAGGTTCAGTATTCTCACTAATCAAAACTTGATCGGCTGCAATAGTTTGTGTCGATAACCAAGAAGCGATCGCATTTAATACTTCTACTGATAAATCAGCGAAACAAGTTTTTTGCTGAAGAAAAGAAACTAAATCAGAAATATTCATAGCGATCGCCTGAAGGCATTATTAACTCAAAATAAGTTTACTTTTCATTTTAATAGAGATACAAAAGTAAATCGATTTTAGATTTTAAATTTAGGATTTTGGATTGAAATCTATTGGGTCATAAATTACAAAAATTGTTTTTTTGCCTTTTGCCCTTTGCCTTCATTGTCCCCCGAAGCGTGGGATAAATCCCCTTGTCCCCCGAAGCGCGGGATAAATCCCCATTCGGGGATAAATGGGATTGACTTTTTACTTTCTCAAATCAATGCCCATTCCTTCCCGACGCACCCGCAAATCATAATAAACAACCGCTTTAATTGCCTGCCAAAAAGGAATCATCAAAGCCCCACCAGCTATAATCAGACCAATATAGAGTAACCCACCCAACGCTGCTAATCCAGGTGTATTCTCTAGTCCAGCACCGATAGCAAGTTGTAAAATCGCGCTAGCTATATTAATTAATATAGCGATCGGCGCACTAATTAGAAAAGCCAGAAATACAACTAGTTGAATACGACCAACAGAGCTTTGGGTTAATTGCCAGCTTCTACCGATAGTGCTAGCAACACTAACATTTTCCTCCACTGCTAAAGGTAGTTCAACCACAAACAAACGAGAAATCAGCCAAATAAAGCCAAAAATAAATAGCAAAACTGCTGCAACTGTCAGAAGAATAATAATGCCCGTGGCAGCATCATTAGTTTCTCCTCCAACAATAGCTGCGATTACTCCCAGAGCAATACCGACTACTATGAAATAAGAAATTAATGCCCCCATCAAAATTAAACTGACTAGAAGTCCAGCAGCGAAAAAATCCCACATTTTTGGTTTTATATGGCGTTGAGCCTCTTTTACTGCTTCTGGTTGTTCAGAAACTTCTTTAAATGCCAAACGCGAAATCAAGCCCATCATCGCTGAATACTTTGCCCAGCCATATACAGGTACAAATATCCACAAGTAACCAAAAAATGCCAACTTAAAATATTTTTTAAAATTATCGCGATAAATACGTAACCCTGCACTAACGACGTTACCAACACTCAGGGGATTCATGATTAAAAGCTTCTCCTTCAAGGGATTTGTTGTAATTACTTACTTAAGTTTAGTTAAATCAATCAGCACTGTTTAATAGCTATACACTATAAAGTCTTAGCCAATTTTCAATAGCTTTTATTTAGCTGATAATTTCTATTTTTCCCAGAAAAATTAGATAATTAACTTTTATGAATCAAAAAATAACTTACTATTAAAATTAAATTTTAATTTCATAAGGCTCACAACAGCTGCCCAATATCAATCAAAGAAATATATAAAAGTTTGCCCATTAATTGGGATTCAATTGGTATACTTCTTTAGTCTTATTAAATTCTAGTTGGCGATAAGCCTAACGGCATGGCTTCGCTACGCGCTTACAAAATGATTAAAAATGATAAGTGGATTATTGAACAAGCTCGCCAGGGTATGATTACCCCGTTTGAGGAAAAATCGGTCAGAAAAGCAGTTTTAGGTGTAGATAAAGAAGTTCCGACTATTAGTTGGGGTTTAAGCTCCTATGGCTACGATATTCGTCTATCACCTCACGATTTTCGGATTTTTAAACATATACCTGGCACTGTAGTTGACCCGAAAAACTTTAATCCTAAGAATTTAGAACAGGCTGAGTTACATAGCGATCGCGATGGCTCATCTTATTTTATTATTCCTGCCAATAGTTATGGCTTAGGTGCATCCCTGGAAAGTATCAAAATGCCTCCTAATGTCACGGCAATTTGTTTGGGTAAGTCTACTTATGCTCGTGTCGGCGTAATTGCTAATACAACCCCTTTAGAGGCTGCTTGGGAAGGAGAAGCTATTACTCTAGAGTTTTCCAATGCTTCTAGTGCTGATGTCAGAATTTATGCCAATGAAGGCGTAGTACAATTATTATTTTTTGAAGGTGAATCCTGTGAAACTACTTATGCCGATCGCGGTGGTAAATACCAAAATCAATCTAGTAAAGTTACATTACCAATAGTTTAAGTAAGAGGTAAGATATGGGCTATAAAGATCCTTTAAATGACGGCAAAAGTAGAATCGAATTAATCGACTCAATGGGCAATGATTTGAGCATTGTTAATGATGCGAGAGCTTCTTTTGAGAAAAGTTCGGATTTCTTAGACGAGAAAGATATCAAATTAATTAATTATTTAATCAAACATCAGCATACTAGCCCCTTCAGAGGAGTTGTCTTTAAATTTAAAGTCAAAGCTCCACTTTACGTGTGTAGACAATGGTAGCCTTTGTAGTATATATAAAATGCCCCATCTAAACGAGATTTTAGATGCGTACCGTGTGAATTCAGGAAAAACCTACGTTCTTGACTTAGAGAATATGGCAATCCTGAGCCAAGCCGATAAATCAGATTCATTAGATGAATTAGCGGAAGGTGCAACGACTATCCCATTAGGGAGTAGGGATCGAGTGATCTCGAAGCGCACGGCAACCTACCTTAGTAAAAAAGAAGGTTGATGATATAGTCTGGTCTTTATGGAAACATAAAGAGGTCTAATGGCAACGATTAGACCGTAACATAAACGGGAAGCACGTGATTGCCAGTAATCATAACGACGAACAATTAGGCTGGAATGAAAAAAGTTTTCGCTATGTAGCAATTGATGATAACAATGAGTTTTATATTCCCCAAACTTTTAGGAAACAATCAAAAAATAATAAACAGGCTACTATTGGCTCTCTAGAATCAGAACTTAATAGTCAGGCGATCGCTATTTATCAAGAACAATGTGAAAATAGTTATCAAGCTTATACTAAGTTGCTGGAGTTGGGGGTAGGTAGAGAACAAGCTAGAGGGGTTTTAATTCCTTCTGTCTATACTTCTTGGGTGTGGACAGTCAGTCTCCAAGCTTTATTAAACTTTATTGGGCTAAGAATGGGTGGTGGGGCGCAAAGTGAAATTGGGGCTTATGCTCAGGCAATTGTGGAGTTGATTGAGCCGATTGTACCTATTTCTATGGAAGCTTGGTCTAAAATTAGCAACTAACAATAACTAAATTGGTTGAATTTGCATGACAATTGAGGTCATATCATCGATAGATTTAGTGTTAGTACCGCTAAATTGCTTAACTTGACCAAAAACATGGTCTAAAATTTCTTCGGGAGTATCTAGATGCTGACACGCCCATTTAAAACAGAGGCAGAGGTTGTCTTCATCAAAGCGATCGCCCTCTTCATTGGCAGCATCGGTAAAGCCGTCTGTATAGTAAATTATTGTATCCCCTGGAGCAAGCTGCACTGTGGCATCTTCATATTCTGATTCCATGTCCAAGCCGATGAGCATTCCCCAACTATCCAGTTTTTCTAGGGTATTAGTAGCTTTACGCCATAGGAGAGGGGGATTATGAGCAGCATTAGTAAAGGAAAGAGTTTGCTTTTGGGGGTTATATTCCGAATAAAACATACTCACAAAACGGTGAGAATTTTCTAAATCAGCATACATTACCCGATTCAGATGACGCATAATTTGAGCAGGAGTATGACGATTTAAGACTTCTGCTCGTAGCATTCCCCTTGTCATAGTCATAATAAGTCCTGCGGGAACACCTTTGCCCATCACATCACCAATGACAATACTCCAGGGAACATCCGAAGCTGCTTCTGATTGCTGGTTTTCTAAACGGTCATAATTAGTAGGAATAAAATCGTAATAATCTCCGCCAACGCGATTAGCTGTTTCACACTTAGCTGCAATGGCTAACCCTCGAATTTGCGGACACTTGCTGGGTAAAAGACGTAACTGAATTTCTGAGGCGATTTCTAATTCACGGTCTTGTCTTTCTTTAGAGCGTAATTCAACGGTTAATTCATGATTGGCGATCGCAACTGCTGTCTGATCGGCTACTAGTTGGGTTAATTTTCTTCTAGTCGGTGTCCAAAGGTAATCCGACTCTGTAGTAAAAACATAAAGACGACCTTGTTCAATATTTCTGACTAATATTGGGGTGCCAAAAAACTTGATTTTTAGTTCTAACGCTTGACTTATTTGTTCATCAATAATTTCTGATAGTCGCGAGTTAGTCTCAACGGATTGATGATTAAGAGCAGCTTGATTAACATAATAGTTAACTTTGTCAAAGACACGACGCATCTCCAGTCCAACTTTACTATCTTGGCAATGAATCTGCTCTATGTGTACTTTATTTCCTTTATATAAAATTAATGCTCCGCCAATAGAATCTGTCACCCTCGCTGCCATCAAAGGAGTTAATTCTAAAAACTGATTCAAATTACTAAAACTACGTAGGGCAAATCCCAAGGAGCTTAATAAATCTTGAATTTTGTTCTGTTCTCTTTGCAAATTAGCCACTAATTCCTTTAGTGCCACAATAGGATTAGTATCACCTGTTAGAGGCTGGCTAATACTATTATTTTCTTGAGAGGGATGGCTATGAGAAGATATAACAGTCATTGCCTCTACAAATTTAGACATTAGTTTTTCAATTCATCAGTCAAAAATGTAATCAAAGTATAGTAACTTTACAAAAGTCGATTTGATAGTCTCCAAATATTTTGCTATTGATCTAGATTTATCTATGATTTATATTGATAACTGGCTTCTAAGAAATTAATCAAAGCTAGTACTTAATAGTTGGCGATTTTGCTTACCAAGATATGAGTTGATTTATGATAACCCGAATTAGCTAATACGCCAAGAAAATAAACTAAAAACATTTAAATTCATGTGTATTTTGTTTAACCATTAAGTAAAGCTTCGACAAACTCATAGCTAGAAAAAGGTCTTAAATCCTCAATTCCTTCCCCAGCACCAATAAAACGAATTGGTAAATTTAGCTGTTGAGTTACTGCTAAAGCCACACCACCTTTAGCACTACCATCTAATTTAGTTAATACCACACCACTTAAGTTTGCAGCTTCAGAAAATACTTGAGCTTGGCGCAAACCATTTTGTCCTAGAGTTGCATCTAATACTAACAAAGATTCTACTTTTGCGTCGGGAGCTTTTTTGTCTATAATGCGACGGATTTTTGCTAATTCCGCCATTAAGTTTTGTTTATTCTGTAATCTGCCTGCGGTATCTACCAGTAATAATTCAGTATTCTTTGCTTTCGCAGCAGCGATCGCATCATACACTACCGCAGCAGGATCAGTATTTTGACCAGGATTAGCAACTACAGGGGTATTAGCTCGTTCTCCCCACACTTTAACCTGTTCTACCGCAGCAGCACGAAAGGTATCCGCAGCAGCAATCATACAGGTGTAGCCAGATTTTTGACCAAGATTTGCCAGCTTACCAATAGTAGTAGTTTTGCCTGCGCCGTTTACTCCTGTCAAGAGCCAAATATTAAATTCACCTTGTTCAGGAACAAAATCCTGATCTTTTTGACCTTCTAAAGGTTTATCCAGAATATCTTGTAAAATCGTTTTTAGATAAGCGATCGCTTGTTCTGGTGGTAAAGCTTCTTGTTTGAGTTTTGATTGTAAAGTTTCAATAATATAATCAGTCGCTTCAATACCTACATCCGCTTGCAACAGTAAAGTTTCGATTTCTATTACTGCATCGTCATTGAGAGGCCCTTTCCCAACAATTGATTTGAGTTGGTTAACTAAACCAATCCGAGTTTTCCCTAACCCTTGACGCAATTTAGTTAGCCAATTAATTTCTTCTTCAGATACGTCATCAGCAGTTCTACCACTTTTAGCTAATACTTGGGACGACCAAACAAAGTCTTCATCCAGTTCAACTTCTGCTACTGGTTCTGGAGTCTCAATAGCAGTTTCTTTGAGTTTTTCTAACCCCTGAGATTTCTTCATCCAAGCAGGAACATTGGCTGTTGGTTCAGTCGTTATTTCTGTTTCTGGTTCTTGAGGCTCGTCTGCTGTGGCTAGAGTCTCGGATTCTTCTTGGTTTTCTATCTTTACTGTTTCTGATTCTACTACTGGTTCAGATACTTGTGTCTCTGTTTCAATAGTAGATTCTGACGGTTCGGTTATTTTAGTATCTTCCGCCGTACTTACTTCAGATGTAGCTGCTGCATCATCTGTTACTGACTCCGACTTTTGAGCTTCCGCTTGTCCTTTACGTTGCTGAATATTCTGATAAGCAGCTTTAGCAAAGGCAAGATAGTCAGGTTCAGCTATTGTTGCTGATGACTCAGTAGATTCTGTAGATACTTCAGATTGTGTTTCTGGAGTCGTTTCAGGTTGTGTTTGCTTTGCTTGTTCGTTACGGCGAAACCAATTAAACATTGTGTAAGAGAATAATAAACCTAGATTTTTTATTAGTTTATCGATAATATCAAGGTTCGATCCAATATTAATTTTCAGTTTGGTGGTAATTACACCACTTATTTGCAGTGACCAGTGACTTTATCCCAGGTATCCGACAGCGATAATTATCTGGTGTTGCAGATGTCTCCTGTATGTGAAATGAGCGCAGATAGTTTTTTTGATTTTTGTCAGCTTAATTCTCATCTCCGTATTGAACGTACCGCTACAGGAAAATTAGTTATCATGTCTCCAGCAGGTTCAGAAACAGGAAATCGCAATTTTAAATTAATTCCAGGTGTAAATTATTCGTTGATGAGAGGAGAAAATTTATCACTAAATAGTAGTTCTTTAAACGCTGGTATTGCCACAGATTCAAGAAATTGTTTTTGTTATGCCAAAGTAAAGTGATAAATTTAAACTATGTCGAATCCTCAAGACTATGCCAAAAACTCAGATGCGCAATTGAAATGGGCAAGGCAGTTGCGATCGCCTGGCGAAAACAACTTGTCCAGGTACTGATAATGGAGATCAAACAACTATAGCTGTATTACAAAATTTCGCTGATGCTGCTCTAATTGGTGTGTCTGATTTCATCTAGATTTCCAGAGACACCTACCAAAACGGGAATCTTATCTTTATCCCATAAAGCTAGCTTGGTAGGGGGGAGATGTGAAACCACATAGATGACTTCTAGCGGAGAGAGAAGAGGCGGAAAGAACACATTACACATTCACCAATACCTTGTAATCAAGGTTTCTCAGACTTCTGTAAAAGGTCTAATGCTTCTAAGGCTGCGTTTGAGTATGATAGATGAAAAATTATAAACATAATCTTAATCTATCAGAATGAAGGAACGGTCTGATTCTCCCTCTAATCCTAATCCAGAAAATACAGTAGAGCTAGAAAATGGTAAAGCAGAAGTAAAGGTAGAACTGGAAGAACAATCTTTATCTCTAGTACAATCAGAGTCAGCAGAATCGAAAGAAGTTAAGCGATCGCCGATTAGTAAAAAAACCTATAATCGTCGCGTTAGCTTTTCTCAATCCCAATTAATTGTAATTACTTTGCTACTTATGGGGTTGGGTTTATGGTTTCAGATTTCCTGGCTGGGTTTAACTAGTGCGATCGCAGCTTTATTATTGTCTTTAGGAGTAGTTTTCAACTCAGTTAAAGATTGGGTTGGTAAGTTTCTGACAATTCAAGAAAGAAGATCTATCTTAGCCTTTATTGGGTTTACAGCAGCACTCGCTGGATTATGTAACTATTTTGGACTTTATCGTAATTTAGGTGATTGGCTAACTCAGTTTAAATATGATGAATTTGGTTCATGGGCAGAATGGATTGGGGCTTTAGGACAGATTTCTATTGCCATCTTGGCTGTATATGTCGCTTGGGCGCAATATGTGATTTCCAAAGACTTAACCATTCAACAAAACCGTATTACCCAGCAACAAACCATTGATACCTATTTTCAAGGTATTTCCGATCTAACTTTAAATGACGAAGGGCTACTGGAAGATTGGCCGCAAGAAAGAGCGATCGCTGAAGGTCGAACGGCCTCAATTCTTTCTAGTATCGACGAAAATGGCAAAGCCAAAGTTATTCGGTTTTTATCTCAATCTCGCTTCTTAACCCCCCTCAAACGAGATAATCGTCTAGGCAGAGCTATACTCGATGGCAGTGGCGGATACTCGGAAGATCGTAATTATGGAATTAGAGTAGTTGATTTAGGAGTAATGCTAGCAGGAGCATATTTAGTTGGACAAGACTTACGTTGGGCAGATTTAAGTGATGCCAATATGGTAAGAGCCAACTTGAGTCATTGTGATCTAATTAAAGCCAACCTTGCTCGAACTGTTCTCTACGAAGCTAATCTAGCAGGGGCAGACATGAAGGGAACTCGTTTATTTTATGGTTCAGTTGAAACGGCTACTCCTCGTAGCATTACCGTCTTACCCGACTACGAAACAGGTCAACATACGGGTACGGTTGTTGAAAAAGCCAATCTTTCGGGGATTAAACGCTTAAGCGAGGAACAGCGTTATTATTTGTGTGCTTGGTGTGGAGAAAAATCGCGATCAACTATTCCTGGAGGCTGTGATGGCATTCCTAACAAATTAGGTAGATAAAATAATAAATTACTGATTACTGATTCATTCCTTATCCAAAGATATTTTGAGCTATTTATAGGAGATAAAAATAATGTTTCTTTTCAGGCAACTAAGCAAAAATAAGCTATTAATTCTTGTTTGTAGTTTAATTTTAACCATTGTCACTAGTAATTTAGTTCATTCTAAAACTTTAAATACCGTCCAAGAAAATCTAGTACCCACAGAAAAATCCACTACTGTTACTGTTAGTCAAGTTTTTGACGATATTAATTTTAGTAATGATTATTACAGCAAAATGAGCGAAGCCGATCGCTTTTATAAACAAGGAGATTTACAAACAGCAAAACAAATTCAACAACAGGTAAAACCAAATTTTCCCCCAGCAGCGACTCTTCCCTCTCCTCAAGCTGATCTATCGCAACTAGATCCTAAAGGTCAGCAATACTGGACAACCGCTAATCAAGGAATTAAAGCTGATCCTCCTGAAGAAGAAGAAATTACTAGCCAAATTTTTGAGCCATTAGAAAGCCTAGTAAAAGAATATCCTAATTTTGTTCCTGGTCATCTTCTCCTGGCAGATACCTATGATCTTTACGGAGAAGAAGATAATGCCTTGTCAGCGATCGAAAAAGCTTCAGAAATGTATCCAGGTCGAGATGATATTCTAGATGCCAGAATCAAATTATTACTGACCTATGGTCAATCTCTGGAAGCCTCAATTGCAGCCCGAGAATTTGCCTATAGTTATCCAGATTTCCATAAAAGCCCTGCTTATCTAAAAGCAGCAACTGAATACTTTAAACAATATCAAAAAAATCTCAAATCTAAAATTGCTACTTCAGGCATTTTAGGTGGTATCGGTCAAGTGGCAACAGGTAATGAATCAGGGGGTTTAGAAATTGGTCAGATGTTACTAGCAGGGGAAGCAGGTGCAGGGGAATCTTTCGCCCAAAGTATTAAATCTCAGTCGCAAATGGTTGATGATGCGAAGCAGTTGAAGTACATTGACAACATTGGTCAAAAATTGGCTAAATTAATGGGGAGAGATGAGTTTACTTATGAGTTTAATATAGTTGAAGATCCTGCTCCTAATGCTTTTGCTCTCCCTGGAGGTAAAATATTTTTCCATACAGGGATGCTGGAATTAATGGATTCGGAAGCTGAATTAGCAGGAGTACTAGCGCACGAAATTGCTCACTCGGTTTTATCTCATAGCTATAAAGGAATAGGAGAATCCGCTCTAACTAATACCGCCTCAAGTTTTTTATCCAGCATGGTGGGGGAGGAAGTCGGCACTGTTGCTAAAGTCGGCGAATTATTATTGAGTCAAAAATTTAGTCGTGGCAAAGAAAAACAAGCTGATATTTTAGGTTTAAGAGTATTAGATGCTGCTGGCTACTCCGCAGATGGTTTGTATAACGTGATGGCAAAACTCAAAAAATTATCGGGAGAATCCAATTTTGCTGAGTCTTTATTGTCTAGTCACCCTGCGTCGGAAGAGAGAATGCGCTACCTAGAAGAGCTTATTCAAACTAAAGGCTATAATCGCTATGGCTATGAGGGAGTAGAAGCCTATAGTGCGGTTTTTCCCAAATAAATAACTAATTATCGACTTTACGAAGGCAGAGACTACGAACATCAAATTCAGGCGAAATCTCGCGATCGCCCTTGACCCCAACTTTGCCCCTGCTTGGAGAAATAAGGGTTTAGTATTGGAAACAATTAACCGTAATCAAGAAGCGATCGCTGTTTATGACCAAGCTTTAAAGAAGAAGTAAGAAGGAAGAGGGAAGAAGGAAAATTTTCTTATAGCTTTCTTAAGCAAGCAGCTTTGTAAAGGATTCCAGAGGTAATTCTAGTTCTTGAGCAGTAATTGTTAAAGCTGACTGGAAACGTTCAATATCACCAGCAAAACCGCATAATTTAGCTGCCATCTCCACTCCAGCAGAAGTGTTTGCCCTAGCACAATTGATTAATTCTTCGCCCCCCAAGGGTGTTTCTCCTGAGAGCAATTTCTTTTTAGATTCTCCCCAGAAAGCACTGAGAGTACAAATTTGCTTGTCTGCTTGATTTTTAATTGACCAGCGATATATTACTGCTTGTGGATCTACCCTCACTTCAATTAATTTAGCACCCATATAGTATTGCATCTGACTGAGGGTTTGCTGTCTAACTTCTAAGGGATCGTTTTTATTAACTGTTCGCTCAAGATGAGCCTGAGTAGGTCTAGACATTGGAAAAAAATTTTCTTAAATTATTATTTTACCAATAGTATCGTTCTAGCAGCTTGATTTTTCAGATAGTGCTGAATCTTGCAGGCGATCGCCTTATCCTCATGGGAAGACGACAAATAGACCTCTTGCATAAGTATCCAAAATCCTGGTTAGGTGAGCATTCAAAAGTGTGGAATACACAGTACAGCCGAAATTTTAAGGTGACCTCAAACTTCTTATATACAACTTTAGCTATAGAAAAAATCCCCTGACCAAACAACTAAAGTATTACAGAGTATATATATTTAGTTGAGTAAGATTCAAGACCTTTGTGAGATGTTTTATACAGCTATGAATTTTACTATAAAGATAGTTAAAAACCAAAGCGAAAGTTGATTAACTAACTACTAATTATTTCATTAACTTTTGCCTAGTAGATAAGCTTCCTCGACTAAGGCAGGTAAACCTCAAGCTTCTCCGAGCTAATTGTAGGGTGGGCAATACCCACCTTGCTTTTCTTCTCTGTTTCTTTATTAATGGTGATTAAAATGAAATATCAAATTATCTTACAATATATAGTTCTTAATATGTTTTTATTCGTTCAACTAGAAATTCCTAGTTCTAGTTTTGCTCTTCAGACTCAAAATACTCAGCTTCCAGTTTCTACTTCTAAGTAGGTAGGCATAATTAATTTAAAGACTGATGTGAGGTAGTGGAGTAGTGGAGTAGTGGAGTAGTGGAGAAAGATAAGAATCCGTTATTTTATATTTAATTCCACCCAACTACTTAAATTATTTAGAATTATTTAGAAAAACTTTGGAAGTCCCTCCCATTGAATAATTCTTGCAACACTTGGTTTAATATTTTTTACTTAAACTCTTGCCCTTGTTCGGCAGGGGTTTTTTAGTATGTTTTGTATTTTTCATCAAAAAATAATTTAGATCATTGATACTAATTTCAGTATTTTTTCTTATTATTAATTGTAGTTATGACTTTAGTGATAGAAAATTTACTTGGCTAAACAACTAAAGTGCTAGAGCCGTATATATATTTAGTTGATAGAGATTCAAGACCTTTGTTGGATGTTTTATTTGGCTGCAAATTTTACTATAAAGATAGTTAAAAACCAAAGTACAAGTTCACTAGCTGATTGCTAATTTCTTAATGAATATTACTTGGTAGATAACTTTAATCAACTCATATAACTAGGAGAAAACCATGTCTAAAATTAACAATCAGTCTAATTCTTTCCATAACATCGAATTTGTGCAAGATATTTCCCCTGAAGCTGCTGCTAGCTATTCTGGTGGAGCAGTAACAGTTACAGATGTGACTTTAACTTCTGAAGCAAGCAATCAGGGATATAGCTTCAACACTAATAAAGCAATAGAAGATTTAAGTGAGTTCGGTTTTGATGATGCTACTGCATTTATTGCTGTTAATAATAATCAAACATGGAGATTTTATGAGGATGCAAATTTCCAAGGAGATTACATCGACGTAGGGCCAGATACGGCTATGAATGTCGGTGATTTTGGTATGGAAATTTCTTCTTTACAGGCTATCAACTAGTTAAACAAAATAACGCGATCGCATTTAAAACTCATCTGCGATCGCACACAATTCGAGAAGGCAATTATGCTTGCGCTATACACAAGTGAGCAAAAAATCTTATCTCAGTTTTAGGTCAAGTTAACTCAAATAATCAGGAGAAATATAATGTCGAAAAACAATAATCAGTCCAATTCTCTTTATAACCTCGAATTTGTCCAAGATATCTCTCCCGAAAGTGCTGCTAATTATAGTGGCGGAGCAGAGTTTGTACTGGGTACTACTAATGATTTTGCAGATATAGTTTTACACAAAGATCCAGACGCACAAGGACAGAAATTAGGTATAAATTCGCCTGGAGGTGAGGAGATTAACATTGGTTTGTTCCCAGATGGTTCGGAAACTACTTTTAACGATACTGTCTCATCAATCACAGTTAACGAAGGTGGATGGCAGTTCTTTACTGATGCTGGTGGAGGAGGTAATACAGGTGTTTTAACAGCAGGAGTCACCTATAATCTTGGTGAAAATGATGATGCAATTACATCCATTAGGCGCATAGGGTAAAAATAAGGGGTTTAGCCAGAGAAAAATAGCTACTCCTTGAGAGAAGAAGGAAGAAACGTTAATCCTACTTCTTCCTTCATAATTTAACTTTTCACTCTTATTTAGCGAAATTGGAGGGATAAAATGCAGATTGAGCGTGTTGGTTATTTAGGCTATAAACTCTACAGTTTAGGATGGCACAATTCTTTACACAACAATCCAAGTTTAATCAAACATTTACCACTTAAAATCTTTGTGCATTATCGTCGAGGTTTTGCTGAAGGCTCTGCATTCTCTAAAGCAGATAATCTTAAAAAGACTCTATCTTAGGCTTCTTTAAATTTAATATTTTCAATTTAAACTCTTACCTTTGATTGGTAGGAGTTTTTTTAGCATATTTAATATTTTCCATTAAAAAATAATTTAGATCATCAATACTAATTTCAGTATTTTTTCTTGTTATTAATTGTAGTTATGACTTTAGTGATAGAAAATTTACTTGGCTAAACAACTAAAGTGCTAGAGCCGTATATATATTTAGTTGATAGAGATTCAAGACCTTTGTTGGATGTTTTATTTGGCTGCAAATTTTACTATAAAGATAGTTAAAAACCAAAGTAAAAGTTGATTAACTAACTACTAATTATTTCATTAACTTTTGCCTAGTAGATAACTAAAGTAAACCCAAATTATTAGGAGAAAAAACAATGTCTAAGATCAACAATCAGTCTAATTCTCTATATAGCATCGAATGTGTCCAAGATATTGACCATGAATCTGCTGCTGCTATTTCTGGCGGAGCAGCAGTATTAGTTACAGATGTGACTTTATACTCCGAATCAGACCAACAAGGATTTCTATTTGGGAGTAACAAAGCAATCGAAGACTTAACTGAGTTTGGTTTCGACGATGCTACTGGTTCGATTACTGTCGCTAATGATAAAGCATGGAGATTCTACAGTGACGCAAATTTCCAAGGAGATTACATCGACGTAGGGGCTGGTGAAAGTGTTAATGCTGGTGATTTTGGTTGGGAAATATCCTCTTTCCAAGCCATCTAACATAGTCCAGCCAAGTAAATGTACAAATGCGATCGCATTTCTCACGTGCGATCGCGAAGCGTACCCAAAGGGTAATCGCTCCACCTTTAAGCAAAATCATCAACCTACAAGGAATCTTAATCATGAAACTTACCTTTCGCGGCAACTCCTACGAAACTTCTGCCCCAATCCAGCTTGCCTCTGATTCTACAGATCAACCCAAAATTAAACTCGTTTATCGAGGTCACACACTTGACTATACTTCACGTCCTGTGGTGGTTTCCGAAGAGGTGGAAACAGATGGGCCAACTGTAACCCTAATCTACCGAGGAAATACTTACGAGCGTAAGCTTCAACCCCCCAAGCCCTATCAAAAGCCCCATGCGATCAACTGGCGTTGGAAGCGAGCATAATGCATGGTGCTTAATACAGCCAAAAAGGTGGATATCCCGAAGTATCTGACTATGCCAGAAAGCGATTGACCTTCGGGACTCGCTCTTTTAACACCCTAATTTATAACAAAGGAGAATAGAAAATGACTAAACTGTCGAAAAATATTGCGATCGCGTAGGGTCGGCTTCGCCTCATCGCGAAGCGTGGGCTGCGCCCAATCGCCAATAGCATCGCCAACAGCAATGCATTAGCGGTAACTGTAGTATCACCATCAATTGTCAATCCTCCCAAAAACCGTCTGGTTGCTCGCTGGTTAGTGGATGAAAACTCTCAACTCTATTGCAAATGGATTATTGAAGATTAGCTCAACTGACATCCTCCCGACGCTAATTTCTAACGAAATATAGCGCGGGGTTCCCAAC
>CAYMWC010000110.1:0-17972 GCA_964393695.1 uncultured Pleurocapsa sp. | reverse complement strand
AGGAAACCCCCATTCGAGGGCAAGCCTCCGCAACGCGCTGCCTCCCCAAGACCGCTTTGTGTCGCTTACTGGTTGGCAGATTCAACTGCCCAAGCTAGGGAAAGTACCAATCAATTTGCATAGACCAATACCTGATGGATTTGTGCTCAAACAAGTCAGGGTAATCAAGAAAGCGATGGGTTGGTTTGCAGTGGTGGCGATAGAATCGGATATTGAACTTCCTAGCCCCGTACCTCATGGTCATGCTATCGGTGTAGATGTTGGTTTGTTATCTTATATAGCTACATCAGACGGTTATACCGAGTCAAGACCTAAGTTTTTCAAGACAGCCTACAGTCGGCTCTTGGTGCTACAAAAACGCTTGTCTAAGAAACAAAAACGAGGGGAGAACTACGAAAAAGCAAGAATCAAAGTAGCCAAACAACATAACCATATAGCATTCAAACGTACTGACTATCAGTTCAAATTAGCTCATAAACTCTGTAACATGGCAGATACAATCTTTGTTGAGGATTGTGACTTCCGTATTATGGCTAAAGGTATGTTAGGTAAACATACTATTGATGCTAGTTTTGGACAGATGAGGACTATCTTAGAATACGTAGCTAAAAAGCGAGATGTGTTTGTAGGTAAAGTAGACCATCGCGGAACATCTCAAACTTGTCCTAATTGCAGGACTGAAGTCAGAAAAGATTTGAGTATTAGGCTGCATGAATGTCATGAGTGTGGCTATGTTGTAGATAGAGATATAGCTTCGGGACAAGAAATTTGTAACCGAGGAGAAGAAACGTATCGGGGGACTCCCGAAAAGCAAGAAATTGGCTCTCAAGAGGGGCTGAGGGGCGAATGCATTCGCCCCTCAGCCCCGTAGTCGTACTGTCGGGGAACTTAGTTCTAGATAAGTGGCGCAACTCAGCCTCGGCTGTTAGGGGAGCAATGCCCAGTAGTGATATTGGGAAGCCCACGCTATATTGCGATAGCAATTAGCGTTGGGAGGAAGTCACTTTTCCATTCCAACCGTTAAATCCCACATTTCGCAGGTCACCACCACAGAAGTGGTAATTTATCTGTACTAGCCTATAGATAGTGAAAAGTACACATAAACTACTCTACAGAGTGAGCGTATTTATGTTCTTTTACTCTACTAATAGCGTTTGCGAAATGTGGGTTAAATAGCTCTTGGACAGTAATTATTGTAATTGCTATATCATTAGAATGTTCGGCAACTTGAGAGATAATTGAGCTATTGCCAGCTAAAAAAAGTGATGTATGGTCAGTATCGAGAATCCACAAACTCATATTTAACGGTTATCTTCTCGTTCTGCTCTTATTTCTGACATAATTTCTTTAAAATCAGGGTCATTTTCAAAAATACCCGCAAATTTCATTAGAGAATTGTTATAATCGCTAGATTTTTTTGATAACGAAATCTGAATAATTTCAGCTTTTGCCAAACGTTCTTGTAATAGCTGTCGAACTTTTTCGATTGCACCTTGTTTAGTTCGATCTGTAGTTTGAAGATTGGGAACTTCTAGAACGGTAGCTACAGTAAGACCATCACTTCTACTTTCCAATAAAATATTCCAGTTATCCACAATTTTTATCTACTTAGGCGATATTTTGCTTAATTACATTGTATCTAGATCAAAGCTAGTAGGTTGGGTTGAAGAATGAAACCCAACACCAGAAACTAATTGATGGGTAGAGCGATAGCGAAACCCATCCTACAAATAACTCCTAGTAGCTACAGGTTAATAGCTATTTACTCACGATTTACCACAACTAGTGGGTATTTGAGGAGTTCTGGAATTATTGCTAGTAGGATAAGCAGTTAAAATAACCTCACCATTTTCTCTAATCTCGACTCCTTGGGCAGGAATAATATTACCTTTACTAGTTTTTATTGGCTTAATAGTTGCTGGCTGAGGAGATGCTGCTTGTGTTGTCTCGCCGTTAACATGAATTGAATCCGAAACCAAAGGTTCAATAGGTTCTGGAGGTATGCCACCTTTACCAGTAACTACCAAATTATTACCGCCAGTACCACCATTAGAAACACAAGCTTCAGTAACAGTTTCTCCTATTTCTACAGGATTATTAGGCAGTTGGGTTGCGCCTTCAATTGCATCTGAATTGGGAGAATTAATATCCACCACACCATCAACAGTTCCACTAGCGTCAATATCGTTAGTGCCATTGCCATCATTAGCCTCTCCTTCTTCTAAACCCAAAACCCCTTGAGCATTAATAACAATATCTCCACCTTCTCCTGTTGGAGAATTAGCAACAATATCATTGCCACTACCTTGATTTTGATTGGGAAAAGCAACTACAAAACCATCCTGGGCGTTGATAGTTATATTACCTCCATTTCCTTTTCTAGTACCTGCATTAATTTCAAAACTATTGCCATTAGCATCAACTATAGTTCCAGTTGTGCCATCATACTAAATCCGATTGACAGAAGTTATTTATTTAGGCTGACTTGGGGACTAGGAGAATAGGAGACTGGGGGATTAATAAACACTTATGACTTGATTATTTAAGTTACCTATACGAAACGGATTTAGTATCAGAAGTAACTTGGGCTGAAGCGGAATTGCTGTGAAGTAAATTTGTAGCAAAAAAAACAGCCAAGGATAAAGGAAGAGAAAAGCGCGTTTTCAACTCAAGACTCCCTAATATTGATTTAAGTGGTAAATTTTTATTAGAAGTATTATACGTGTAAAATGTGTTGCAGGTTAGCTACATTTCAGATTTTTTTTAGATTGTGTTCAAAAATTAGACGTTAAAAGTCAGCTTTGGGCGTATGCCATACGCCCAAAGCTATTTCCTTCAAGATTTTTAAAGGGTTGCTTTACTTACACCCACATCTGCTAGTAACGTAAGTTGCTAGTGAGTGTCCAACGACTTTTGATTCCTAAATGTCAGAAAAAACAAATTTGTTTCTTAGCGGAGTTTTCCTCGTTCAAATTTCAAAAATTAAGAAAAGTAATTTTCAATTAATTAATTTTGGGTATAAGCTCTCATTAATTGTAATTTTAAATTTTTAATGGGAGCGAAGCGATGTTGATTTATTTCAGGGCGCAAGCCTTGCGCCCCTACATTTGATATTTAATTTGACTTAACTCTACGTTTAAATAGCCAACAACAGAATATACAAAACCAAAATAACTTAGATTAGTAGTAACTATGCCTCATCAACCAGTACGTAAAGCAGTAATCCCAGCAGCAGGTTTTGGGACAAGAATGTATCCTGCGACTAAAGTTTTGAAAAAAGAATTATTTCCAATTATTGGTAGTGATGGACGAGCCAAGCCGATTATATTAGCAATTGTCGAAGAAGCAATTAGTGCAGGGATTGAAGAAGTAGGAATTGTAGTACAGGAAAGCGATCGCGATTTATTTTATGATCTATTTAAATCTCCGCCCAAACCTGAATTATGGCAGAAGTTATCACCTGAAAATCAGGCTTATACAGAATACTTACAATCTCTTGGCGATCGCATTACAATCTTAACTCAACCTGAACAGCAAGGTTTTGGTCATGCGGTTTTTTGTACTAAAGATTGGGTAAATAATGAACCTTTTTTTTTATTATTAGGAGATCATGTTTATACTTCCGATATTGATACCTCCTGTGCCAAACAAATGGTAGATATCTATCAGCAAATAGGTACAAGTATTATCGGTATAACTGTTATGAATGAGAATATTATTCACAAAGCTGGTTGTGTTTGTGGTACTTGGAAAACTGATAATTCTATTTTAGAAATAACCCAAATATATGAAAAACCAACTTTAGAATATGCTAGAGAAAATTTACACGTTGCAGGTATGGCTAACGATGAATTTTTAGGTGTCTTTGGAATGTATATCTTAGAATCAGCAATATTTGATTTATTAGCTGCCGAAATTCAAAATAATCAACTCTACCAAGGAGAATTTCAACTAACAACTTGTCTTGATAAATTAAGACAAAAGCATGGCGCGATTGGGCGTAGCCCACACTCCGCGATCGCGTATCAAGTACAAGGAAAATATTACGACACGGGAATGCCCTTATTTTATCGCCAAACTATGATTGATTATTATCATAATTATAGCAATACACACTAACGTTCAGTCTTTAAATTAATTATGCCTACCTACTTATTTCCTATTTCCTATTTCCTACTTAAGTAACTGATGACTGATAACTGACTACTGATAATTAGACTGTCGGAGTCGAAATCTTGATACATGCTTCATCGGTATGATTATTTTGATTCAAGGCTGCTTGGACAAACCCTAAAAATAGAGGGTGCGGAGTGTTAGGACGAGAACGAAATTCAGGATGAAACTGAGTAGCAATAAAAAATGGGTGATCGGGCATCTCAATTATTTCGACTAAACGCCCATCAGGAGATGTGCCGCTAATCTCATAACCAGTTTCTAGAAATAAATTACGATAAGCGTTGTTAAATTCATAGCGATGACGATGACGCTCATAAATTACTTCATTTTGATACAGAGAATAAGCTAAAGTATCGGGTTTTAAACGACAGGGATAAGTACCTAAACGCATTGTGCCACCGAGATCGATCACATCTTGTTGTTCTGGCAAAATATTGATAATGGGGTTGGGACTGTCGGGATCAAACTCCGAACTATTAGCATTTTGCAGTTTAGCAACATTACGTCCCCATTCGATCGCACAACACTGCATTCCTAAACATAAGCCTAGAAACGGAATTTTAGCAGTACGAGCATATTCAATTGCTGCCACTTTTCCATCTACCCCTCGAATCCCAAACCCGCCTGGGACGATCACACCACTGACTTCATGTAAATATTTGGCTGCACCATAAAGTTCAATATCTTCAGCATTTACCCAACGTAAATTAACTTCACAGTTAGCAGCGATCGCTCCATGTCCTAAAGCTTCGACTACTGATAAATAGGCATCACTCAGACGAATATATTTACCAACGATCGCCACTTCAACTGTGGGACGAGAAGAATTCATTTTAATGACTAGATTGCGCCAGTTTTCTAAATCGGGTTGACGTTGTTCTAGCTGTAATAATTCTAGGGTACGTTGAGCTAATCCTTCTTGTTCTAAGATTAGTGGGACTTCATAAATGGTACTGGCATCGAGGGAAGTCACTACAGAATTAACTTCAACATCACAAAATTCCGCAATTTTCTCTTTAATTCCAGGAAATAAAGGGCGATCGCAACGACAAACTAAAACATCTGGCTGAATACCAATTGAACGTAATTCTTTAACTGAGTGTTGAGTGGGTTTGGTCTTCATTTCCCCAGCAGCGGGAATCCAAGGAATTAGGGTAACGTGCATATATATTGCATTATTTCTGCCTACGTCTTTACGAAACTGACGAATTGCCTCCATAAAAGGCAGAGATTCAATATCTCCAACTGTGCCGCCAATTTCTGTAATCACCACATCCGAACCAGTATTGTTAGCAACGCGATGAATTCTTTCTTTAATTTCGTTAGTAATATGAGGAATTACTTGTACCGTACCACCTTCATAGTCACCTCGTCTTTCTTTATTAATTACCGCTTGATAAATTGACCCTGTAGTCACACTGTTAAGACGAGACATAGAAGTATCAGTAAAACGTTCATAATGTCCCAAGTCCAAATCTGTTTCCGCCCCATCATCAGTCACAAATACCTCTCCGTGTTGATAAGGACTCATAGTGCCAGGATCAACATTAATATAAGGATCAAGTTTTAAAATCGATACAGAATAGTTACGCGACTTCAATAATCTACCTAAACTAGCTGCCACGATCCCCTTACCGATACTGGAGACTACCCCACCAGTAATAAATACAAATTTAGCCATAAGAATTTCTCAATAGTTATTAGTTATTAGTTATTACCCATTACCCATTACCTATTCCCCAATGAGCAGCCAAATAATCCCGCACCTCAAAAAAATTTTGCCATGAAACATAAGGTTTATTTTCTGTGTTTAAATAACCCTTTCGATTAATTGCTGATGTTCTAATACTGCCTTAACCATACCTGTTAAACCCCCAGAGATAACTACGAGAGGAATTTCTAAATAATTAAGAAAATCTAAAAATTCTTTCAGCCCTGGACGTATAGGTTGATGGGCAATATAGTCAATAATGTTAAGATAATCATCACTAGCAATTGAACCAATAGCCTGTTGTACTCCTTGTTTAAGAGTTATTTCTCGCTCATAAATCATTGGTAATAACCTAGCAGCTACTTGGGGGACAAACTTTTCTAGCACCTCGACAAAAGTATCCTTGGTCGTAATTGTGCCATCAAAATCACAAAAAACAACTCTCGAAGATTTCATTATTATTAATAATAAACAGAATAAAAAACTAGTTTCTTGCTTGACCAGAAAACGCTATGATCGACCCAGAACTATATTGACATCAATAGTTAATCTTATGGGAGAATCAAAACGCCGTAAAGAAGTCTTGGGAAACCAATATGGAAAAAACTCCAAAAGAATTCTGCCCTGGCTACCTATTACCAAAGCTCAATCAGAACAATTCATCAAACTAACTAGTAAAGGGGCTTGGATTGGTATTGGAGTCATGATCGCTGTTTGGTTTACGGTGAGATTTATTGGGCCAGCATTTGGTTTCTGGGAAGTTTATTAACAAAAGTCGAAAGAGCAAAGTTGAAAAATTTAAAATTAATAGTATCGATATATAGAGCAGGTTAACAGATGAGCGAACAAAATCCCTACGAACAACTTGGGGTCACAGAAAATTCTTCTTTTGAAGAAATACAAGCTGCTAAAAAACGAATTTATGAACAACATGGTAATGATCAAGCCGTAATCGAAAGAGTAGAAATCGCTTACGACTCAATTATTATGGATCGTTTGCGGTTACGACAAGAAGGCAAAATCAAAGTACCTGAAAAAATTCGCTTTCCTGAACGTAATGTGGAAAAATCTTTAAAAGTCCCACAAATTACTAATAATGATAGCAATGTTTGGCTACAAGAGCTAATTGATACCCCTTCCCAAGCTGATATTCTCTGGCCCACAGGGATTTTCTTGACCCTATCGGCGATCGCTGTCTTCTCTCAGAACACAGGCGCGTCTATTATCCCTTTGTTAATGGCTTTAGGCTTTATTACTAATATCTATTTCCTGAATCGCAAGGAAGGACGTTCTGGACGGGCCTTTTTAATTAGTTTTATTGCTCTATTTGCAGGTATTGCGATCGGCACAGGATTAGCTAATCTACTCTTGGGTGAAGGTAGCAGTATAGCTGTTTTAGGTAGAGATCAATTTGCTTCAGCCGTGACTTTTTGTCTTTTTTGGTTAGTTAGTTGTTTTCTACGTTGAGGTTACTGTTCGATTAGTAGGGTGGGCAAAACTCAAATTTAATATGACATAGCTTATTTAAGAATACTATTGCTCACCTGACCAGATACAATCAATCTTTCCACAAGTCATTTTGCTACAGATTAAGGGCAAAGTGATGGCTCCTAATGTTTATTTTCAGTAATTAAGCTATCTTTATAATTAGACACTAGTCTCGGAACTATGATTGGTGATCTTGTGAAATCTTTTAATGACCAATATCGATATTCAACCCAAGGTACTTTTACCAGAAGAGCCTACAACTTTTTCCCTTTCAGGATACTTAACAGACCGACTCAATCGCTTTCAGCCTACTCCCGAAACTTTGGTATTTCTTGTCGCCTTGATTATCGGGGTCAATTCTGGCTTGGTAGTCATCTTTTTTCGCTATTTAATCGAACTTTGTCGCAGCCTTAGTTTTGAACAATTACTGGGGAAAATCTCAATTTGGGGAGGTTGGACTTTATTATTAATTCCGACTCTAGGGGGGTTGATTGTCGGTCTGATGAAATGGTTGTTTCCCCAGGTATTAGGTCAAGATTTTTACAGTTTAATTAGCAATACTAGAGAGCAAAAAATTGCCCCTTGGCGACCTGCGCTTAAAATGCTAGCAGCAGCTATTTCTTTGGGAACAGGGGCTTCTTTGGGGCCAGAAAGTCCAAGCGTGGAAATTGGTTCTAATATTGGCATGATTCTCGCCCAACTATTCCAGGTGTCAAAAGAACGATACCGCTTATTATTGGGCGCTGGGGCAGCAGCAGGATTAGCAGCAGGTTTCAATGCCCCGATCGCGGGGGTTTTTTTTGCCTTAGAAGTAGTTTTGGGGACAGCATTTACTACTCCCGCAGCTAGTTTGATTTTGCTTTCAGCTTTTATTAGTGCAGCGATCGCCTCTTCGATTTTGGGTATTCATCCTGCTTTGGAATTACCAGTTTATCAAGTTGTAAGTCATTGGGAATGGTTTTTTTATTTGGGGTTAGGGTTATTAGCCAGTTTAGTAGCTTTTATCTACACTCAGAGCATTAAATTAGCTCAGGCTAGTTTTCGGGGTGAAATTGTCGGTTTACAGTGGTTAGGAGCTTTACCAATCTGGATTAAACCTGTAATTGGTGGTCTAATTTTAGGAGCGATCGCTTTAAAACTCCCTCAAGTTCTAGGAGTTGATTATGGGACTGTGGAACAAATTTTAACAGGAAATAAATTTTCCCTGGCTTTGTTAGGCTGGCTTTTAATCGTGAAATTAATTGTTACAGCTATTAGCTTGGGTAGTGGTTTTGTTGGCGGGGTTTTTGCTCCAGCCATGTTTTTAGGGGCTTGTTTAGGGGCAACTTACGGCAATATTTTAGCTGCGGTGGTGTCTCCCGAATTGGCAATTGCTCCACCTCCTGCTTATGCTATTGTCGGTATGGCAGCCGTACTGGCAGCTAGCGTTAACGCCCCTTTGACCGCGATCGCTCTTCTGTTTGAGCTTACTCAAAGCTACTCGATTATCCTCCCCTTGATGGCTGCGGTAGGAGTTAGTGTTTGGATTATTGGTTTAATTCGGTCTCAGCAAGCAACTGACGGCTTAAATCTTCAGCAAATGGGTATGAATTTGGAAAAACAAGATGAACGAGAATTGTTAGGGCAGATGTCTGTAGCCGAGATGATGTCAAACTCTTATCTAGCATTGCCAAATTCTTTATCAATAGTTGAAGCAGGTCAAAAAATCGTACATAATAAGTGCCATACTGCTCTAGTCATGGACGAACAGCAACAATTAGTAGGTATTGTTACCCTAACTGATATTAAGCGTAATCTCTTGGAATTACAACAGCAAGCAGTAGAGCGATCGGCTTTGAGTACAGTCCAGGAAGTACAATCGCAACTACAAGATATTTGTACTTCAGAAGTTCTCTATACTTATCCTGAAGATTCGATTAATTATGCTTTAGAACGTATGGGAACTAGGGGTTTATACTTACTGCCAGTTGTAGAACCAGATAATCCTCGTCAGGTTTTAGGTGTAATTAGTAAAGAGCAAATTTATGTTGCTGAAGATTTGATTGCCACTCAAGTAGCTCTCGATTCTTATTTAACCTCGGTTAAGGACAGTTAGGGCAGTTAGAAAATTGTAGGTTGGGTTGAGGCACGAAACCCAACATTATAGCCATACGTAAAAACGTTAGGATTATTTGTTATCTGCTATTTGCTACTTTCGAGCCGATTAATCGGTGTGTCCTAACTTGACTTGATACGGCTATAACTGAGATCTTGCATCTTTGTTGGGTTTCACTATCGTTCTACCCAACCTACTAAGTCTTTTGTGACTTTTGATAAATGGTATAAGCAATTAACGTACTACGATATATGAATAACCAACGTCTTTTTGTTAAGGATTTAGGTGAACAAGGTTTATTAGCCAAACTTCAAAAATTCTGTCCTCAAGAGATTGTCGGGGATGATGGTGCAGTTTTGGATACTGATCCTGATAAATCTTTAGTTGTTACTACTGATGTTTTAGTTGAGGGGGTTCATTTTAGCGATCGCACTACTACAGCATTTGATGTCGGTTGGCGAGCTACGGCTGCTAATTTATCGGATTTGGCAGCAATGGGAGCAACTCCTTTAGGGATCACCGTTGGTTTGGCTTTACCAGGAGATAAGCAAGTAAGTTGGGTAGAAGAGCTTTATCAAGGAATGGATGCCTGTTTAAAAGTTTATTCTACTCCTCTTGTGGGTGGTGATATTTGTCGTTCGACTGTAACTACGATTGCGATTACTGCTATGGGTGAAGTAATCCCTCAAAGAGCCATTCGTCGCTCTAACGCTCAACCAGGAGATGCCATTGTCATTACGGGGTTACATGGATTGTCACGTGGCGGATTAGAACTATTGCTTGATCCCAGCCTCGGAGATAATTTATTGCCGATCGAGAGAGAAAGACTTATACAGGCTCATCAAAGACCTCAACCGAGATTAGATGTCCTGCCATATCTGGCTAAAATTCCCTCAGAAATTGCGATCGCTGGGATGGATAGTAGTGACGGTTTAGCAGATGCGATCGTGCAAATTTGTCGTTGTAGTGGTGTCGGCGCAGTAATTGACAGAGCCAGTTTACAAATCTTTTCGGGATTAAGCAAACTTACAGCCATAGAAACAGCTTGGGAATGGTTATTCTATGGAGGAGAAGATTTTGAATTAGTTTTATCTCTACCTGAAGATTTGGCTACTAATTTAGTTCAAGATTTAGGGGCAAATTCCGCAATTATTGGCAAAATTACGGCAGGTTCTTTAATTCAATTACGAGACAAAAATAATTCTAAAACGCCAGAAATATTAAATCTAACTAAAGGATTCCAGCATTTTTAATGATTGTGAGTAATCCTACAGATGCTCAATATAACCAATTTGCTTCTAAACTAGATTATGAAGTAGAAAAAAGCTAACAAAAACCAATTTAAATCTACATGCCGAGAAAAAAAGTGACTCTGATACAAATTAAAAGAAAATGGGAATGCTAGTTCTGTGAGAGTCAGTTATAGGCTGTATCATCAATCTGTCTTGTCTCTCCGTAGGAAATAATAATTGAGATTATGATGAATCAACCTTTTAAGAATTCATGCAAATCATCACCTAATCTAATCTCACACCCAATTATGGAGCAGCGAGAAGTGCCTAAAACTATGGAACACGCATCTAGGATGGACGATATCGGCAGCAGTATCCTGCAAGTCATCCTCGAAAGTTCTAATAGTTCGACCATCCTGTCAAAATTAGCCAGTAAACTCGGTAATTTATTGGTATTAGATGCTTGTATTGTAGTTTCTACTATAGCTAATGAGGTGATTATGAACGAAATTGGCTATTGGCAGTCTAAAAAGACCAGTTTATCGCCAAAAGTTCAAAGTCAACTTGTGCAGCAGTTATCGTATTTAACGCTAAATCATGATGATTATTCTTCATCTTTCTTGAGTGACAGAGCCTTGTCTACAGAATTGCAACCGCTCAAGCATTTATTAACAGAACTATTCCCAACTAAAAGCTGGATGGGAGTCACTACTAAATATCAGGATCAGACTAACGGTTTAATTTTATTGTTCAAGCCCCAGTCTTCTGAGTGGACTCAATCTGAATACGAATTATTGTCAAACATATCAGATTCAATGGCGATCGCAATTTCTCAGGTACAACTTCAACAACAAGTTCATACCCAAGCTAGATATCAATCTCTACTCAAACATCTCAGTCGAGAAATTAATCGAAGTTCTCATCCCCAATCTCTTTTTAATATCTGTGTAGCCAAAATTTGTACTACTCTCCAGATAGATCGAGGCATGATTTTAATGTTGAAGTATCAGAATCCTTTAATAGCTAGAGGTCGGCGACAACAGTTAGTTAAAGGCACAGTCAAAATTGCCTCTTCCTGGAGTCTTCAAGCTGAGAATTTAACATTTCAGCATGAACCAGCTTTTAATTTGCATGATTCAAGTTTATGTCAACAAGCCTGGCAAAATGCTCCAAAATTTTTGTCCTTTAACTCTAAAACCCCTTTTCCCGATTTCTCTGATAACCAACTTCTCATTCCCATCAAATCTGAAGGATCCGCTTTATTAATGATGCCTTTAATGGGCAAAAAGACTAGTGAGAATGATCCTGCTGTCGTTTTAGGATTTTTGGTTTGCCAACATAACTCAATTCGTCATTGGTCAGAAGATGAGTTAGATTTAATCGATTGGATTAGTGTCCAAATTAGTACCGCCATTATTCATCATCAAACTTTAAATCAGGTGCAATCAATTGTTGATGAACGTACTGCTCAGCTTAAATCAAGTCTTGATGTTCAGGCAAAATTGTCAGCCAAAATGCGTCAACATATTGAGCAGCTACAAAAATTACATGAGTTAAAAGATGACTTTATGAACAGCATGAGTCATGAGTTAAAAACGCCTTTGACCAGCATGAAAATGGCGATTAAAATGTTACGTCAGACGGAAATTTCTCCTGCTATGCGCGAAAAATATTTAAATATTCTGGAACAAGAGTGGAATCGCGAATATAGTTTGATTAAAGATTTACTGACTCTCCAAAAAGTAGAATCGGGAGAATTGACTTATAGTCCTCAAGAACTGGATTTAGCTCCAACTATCAATCATCTTACTCAATCTTTTATTGATAAATGGCAACCAGAAAAAGGGTTGGATTTAAATACTGTTATTTCCCAGACGAATTTAAAAATTTATACCGATCCTGAAAGTTTGGGACATATTCTCAACGAATTACTTTTAAACGCAGCTAAATATGCTGATGCTAATACGGCAATTGAATTTTCTGTAGCCAGCCACACAAATTTAAAAGGTAGAGAAATTGTCATCGCTATTACCAATCATGGTGCGGGAATTACTCCTGAAGAACTTCCTCATATTTTTGAAAAATTTCGACGTGGCAAAGGGGTAACAGATCGCGCTGTGCCTGGAACTGGCTTGGGTCTTACATTAGTACAATATTTAGTTGAGCATCTCAATGGTACGATTGAAGTCAGTAGTCAACCATTAGCGGATGAAGTAGATATTTTTGTGACTACTTTTGTGCTGAGATTACCGCAATTTCAACCAGCTATTAGTTAAGGTCAAAAGTCAAAAGTCAGAATTTTTATGGACGTTGCTAAATCGAGGTATGACAGTAAATTAATTACTTTGATAATCTAAAAAAGAAGTCTATTAAAAACTAAAAACTAAAAACTAAAAACTAGAAACTAGAAACTAGAAACTAGAAACTAGAAACTTAAGTGTAAATATACAAATAGTTTTGCCTACCTACTTAAGATAAACGAGGACAATCTTATACTATGTAATTGTTAATCGCCACTGTAATTAACCTATAACTAGAAACTATAACGAATTTACAAAATCTAAACTTAATGCAATTTGCCAGACGTTTACAAAATCTCGATCGCAATGTATTTGCCGATATGGATCGAGCTAAGGCTCAAGCGAAACACTCAGGAAAGGAAATTATTGATTTATCTTTAGGTTCATCAGATTTACCTGTAGCGTCAACAACCATTCAAGTAATCGCCAACGCTCTACATAATCCTGATACTCACGGTTATCTGCTCCACGCTGGTACAAAAGACTTTCGTGTTGCTGTTGCCCAATGGTACAATAACCGCTTTGGCATTACTGTCGATCCTGAAACGGAAGTTTTACAGCTAATTGGTTCTCAAGAAGGTACGGCACACTTACCCTTAGCAATTCTTAATCCTGGAGATATAGCTTTACTCCTAGATCCTGGCTATCCTTCCCATGCAGGAGGAGTTTATTTAGCAGGGGGAGAAATATATCCGATGCCGTTATTGGCAGAAAATAATTTTTTACCTGTATTAAAAGATATTCCTACTGACGTTTTAGCTAAGTCTAAAATGATGGTGCTAAGTTACCCTCATAATCCCACAACCGCGATCGCTCCTCTAGCTTTTTTTGACCAGGCTGTAAGTTTTTGTCGGCAACACAACCTAGTTCTAGTTCACGATTTCCCTTATGTGGATTTAGTTTTTACAGATTCAACCGCTACAGATATTAACACTCTTGCCCCTTCAATTCTCCAAGCCGATCCCCAAAAAGAACTGAGTATTGAATTTTTCACTCTCTCCAAATCCTATAACATGGGAGGATTTCGGATTGGCTATGCCATTGGCAACCGAGATTTAATTAAGGCTCTCAGAAAAATAAAAGCTGTGGTTGACTTTAATCAATATCGTGGGATTTTAGAGGGTGCGATCGCTGCTTTATCTGGTTCACAATTGCCTGTTCGTCAAACTGTCGGCACTTTTCAACATCGTCGTGATGTTTTTATTCAAGCTTTGGGAGCGATCGATTGGCAAGTACCATCACCCACAGCCACTATGTATGTCTGGGCAAAATTACCCCAACCTTGGCAAAATAACTCTGTTGACTTTTGCACCAAACTAGTCGCTCAAACTGGGGTTGCTGTCGCTCCTGGAGCAGGTTTCGGACAAGCAGGAGAAGGTTATGTCCGTTTTGCCCTAGTTAAAGAGCCTGAAATACTACGCCAAGCAGTCACTAAAATTCAACAATTTCTCATCTGACTTCTGACTTCTAACTTCTGACTTTTAATTTGCCTCGCTTTAACAGGAAAAGAATATCTTGGAATGGTGGAATATATTTAGCTAAAGACCAAATAATTAAGCATGGTTGAGCAACAGTATGAAGTAAAGGTAGATCATCTTCAGAATCCGTAACTACAATTGCTGATTGCAGTTCAGAATCAGATAATGCTTCTTGTAGCATCACCAGCTTGCCTTTACCCCGATCCTTAGCACCCTGCCAAAAACGACAGCCAACCATTAAATCATGACGCAATGGTAGATGTTTCAGAATCGGGTTAATAATAAAGTTAAATCCCAAACTAGCGACGATAATTGGGGGCAGAGGATTTTGGTTAACAGCCGTAATTAATTCCCCATTGCCGTAATTTTCAGCGAGTTTTTGGGCTTGTTTTTGCCACAATAGCAATGTCCAAGGTAGCAAGATAGTAGGAATAAGAACTAAGAACCAGTCGCGAATTTGAATACCTCTAAAGGGTTGAGGTAGCCATTTCCAGGGTCTAATCAACTTTAAAATAATCAGCAATAGCAATCCAATTAAACGAGGGCGTAAGCTATTTAAATACTCTGCTGTAGAATTACGTAAGAAGAGAGTTTCGTCAAAATCTAAAATTCTTGGAGTCTCTGCTGTGGCGTTTTTGAGCAAATCTAAGGCTTGTTGTTGAGTGGTTATGATAATTTTTTTAGCTTGATTTTCTTCCATGAGCCAAAGTATTAATACTGCCGATTATATCTGGATTTATTGCGAACCAGTAGTGCGAAAAGATTATTTTGAGGGGTAATGGGAGTAATGAAGTAGTGAGGTTAAAAGTAACAGTAACATTAGGGTGGGCAACACTCGGGTTTAACTTAAATAAAGTGCTTAAAATCGCTAGGCGATTAACTATAGGCTATAACGTCAGAAGCTTAAAGTCCATAGCTTAGAGCTTTTGTGAAAAATACCTTTATTTGCCCATCTTAACAACTACAATATTGTGTTTTATGTATCAACCAGAAGATAATTTTGATATTGATCGCGCTCAGAATAATACTTCAGAACCAAACTTAAATCAAATTCATGCTAATTTATCCCCTGAAAATGTCGCTGTACGGAAAAAACAGCTTGAGAAAATTTTTCTGAAATTAATTGCGATTGGTTTAGCGCTCGGTGCAATTTTGGGAGTCGGTACTTATTACTTGCTTAACAAGCTGGGATTGAATAAAAAACCTTACCAAATTGAACAGGAAAAGCAGCAACAACAACAAGGTCTTTTTGAAGAAATTAGTGTCTTTCCCGATATCCCAAAATCATAGAAGTGAGAAGGAAGATCTAGGGGCGCAAGCTTTGCGCCCTTGAGTAATAAAGCGATCGCTTTAAAAAATTAGCTTAAGTTTTATTGAGTTAAAATAGTCACTGAAACTGGCGCAACTCCTGAACTAACCATATCCAAAGAATTGGCTGCTGCTGCTGAAAGATCGATTACTCTGCCTTCAGCGTAAGGACCGCGATCGTTAATTCTGACGACCACCGAACGACCATTGTTTAAATTAGTTACTTCTACTTTTGTACCAAATCCTAAATAAGGATGTGCAGCAGTCAGATCATTTTGATCGTATACCTCGCCACTGGCAGTTGTGCGACCATGAAACCCAGGACCATACCAAGATGCTTGTCCACGAAAAGAATTGGCAATTAAGGTTTGATTGCGAATGGGAATAATCTGTTTAATTGCTGAGAGTTGGGAATTATTTTGGTTATTTTTACGCTCATTCTTAATTTTTTTAGTTTGATCAGCAGCCTGCCGAGATGCAAGTAAATTGAGATCGAGAGTGCGATTAATGTTAGCTTTGTAAGGAGCTATTTTGACTTTGCGTATAGGTTTGGGTTTAAGATTTTTCCGATGGGGTAATGCTTGAGCTACAGAGGAAATTAAGCCGATTTTTAACAGACCTAAAAGTACTGCTACGGAAAGTATTTTGCTATTTTTCAGATAATTAATGATCATATTATTTTCAATTCGATAGTTGATTAAAACAAGTTGTTAAGCAAAATTTACTTTTATTGACATCCATCCTAAGATTGATAAGAATGTCTGCAAATTGTACAAACACTCAAATTTGACTTAAAGTTTTAGTAAATCAAATTGAGAATATTTGGCTATCAACACTTTTGATTGCCTAAAAATCAGTAAAATAACCAAGGAACTAAAATTAATGGTTAACCAAGCTCAAAGCTTGATAACTTTGGAATTAGTACGTTATCAGGAAAATGTAGCGATCGCAGCTAAGAGCAAATTGAGTTGCATTAATTAGCTTTTCCAACTTCATTGTTTTGTACTACAGTTGGTAGTTGCTTTTGTTTAGGCAAGAATACTTATGGATTATAAAGAGGCTGGCGTTGATGTGGAAGCAGGACGCTCTTTCGTAACTCAAATTCGTCAAGATGTTGACAGTACCAAACGACCAGGTGTTCTAGGTGGTTTAGGAGGGTTTGGTGGTTATTTTCAAATGCCATCGGGTTATCAAGAGCCAGTTTTAGTCTCTGGTACAGATGGAGTTGGCACGAAGCTAAAAATTGCTCAACAACTCAAACGCCACGATACAGTCGGCATTGATTTAGTAGCAATGTGCGTGAACGATATTTTGACCTCTGGTGCAGAGCCACTCTTCTTTTTAGATTATTTAGCCACAGGTAAACTCAATTCTCAACAATTAGCCGAGGTAGTCAAAGGTATTGCTCAAGGTTGTCGTCTCAGTGGGTGCGCTCTTTTGGGAGGAGAAACCGCAGAAATGCCTGGTTTTTATCAGCTAGGGGAATATGACTTGGCTGGCTTTTGTGTGGGAGTAGTCGAAAAAAGGAAGCTATTAGATGGTTCTCTAGTACAAGTTGGAGATGTGGCGATTGGATTAGCCAGTGCAGGAGTTCACAGTAATGGTTTTAGCTTGGTAAGAAAAATCATTGAGACAGGCGGGTGGTCTTGGTCAGATACTCCAGAGATTTTGGGTGGTAAAAGTTTGGGAGAAGAGTTGATTACCCCAACGCAAATTTACGTCAAGCCCATTTTAGAATTTTTAGCCACAGCAGCAGAAGTTCACAGCATGGCACATATTACTGGTGGTGGCTTACCTGAAAACCTACCTCGTTGTCTAAATGAGCATCAAGCAATTGAAGTTACCCTTGGCAGTTGGACAATTCCGCCAATTTTTAATTGGTTAGTCGAAGCTGGCAGGGTACCAGAGACAGCAATGTTGAATACTTTTAATATGGGTATTGGCTTTGTGGTGATTGTGCCTGCTACCCAAGCTGAATCTACTTTAAATTGGTTTAAATCTCAAAGTATTGCTGCCTTTCAAATTGGTCAAGTCGTCGCAGGAGATGGTCAACTATTATTTGTTTAATTAGGGCTTAAATTGTCCTAACCCGAACTGAGATCTTGTTTCAAGAGCGGGTGACGGGAATCGAACCCGTAAATGTCGCAATTTCTCACGCAATATCAATAACTCAAACACTTACTC
>CAYMWC010000109.1:0-18106 GCA_964393695.1 uncultured Pleurocapsa sp. | reverse complement strand
GGAAGTAGGAAGTAGGAAGTAGGAAGTAGGAAGTAGGAAGTAGGAAGTAGGAAGTGGGTAATAAAATAATGAGTAAATAATTTATTCCCTCTCACCAATCACCAAGTAGTAGGTAGTAGGTAAAAATTTCTGACTTCTGACTTCTGACTTCTGACTTCTGACTTCTGACTTCTGCTTCAGCATAGTCTCTTAACTTGTCACGAATAAGCAACGCCGTTTATCTTTAATTGTTTAACATCAACACTTTAATTGACGAAACAAATATAAAATTTAAAAAATCAAAACTTTTGACTAATCAATTATGATCTCTCAGACGGCTACTGCTGTTAATTCCAGTAAAACTATCAGACCGATCGCAGCTAGTTCAATCTACGGTATTGTGTTTCACGCAGGCTGGCTTTGGGCGATCGATACTCAAAGTGGTTATTTATTACAAATCGATCCGCAAACGGACAGTACCACCATTTTAAATACTCGTAATTGGTCGGATTTTTTGGGGGCGACAGGGTTGGCAATTACTGATGATATTCTTTGGTTTACTAATCGCGAATGTGTTTATTGTTGTTCGTTAGTCACGCAAGATTTTGAACCGCAGTTATTTTGGCGTTTGGATTACGATCTTGATGGCATTGCTGTCTGGGAATCAACCATCTATCTAACTAGTCAAAAGCAAGGCAAAATTTTTATTTACGATCGCGCTAGTGGTAAGAAAATTACGCACTTTTACGCCCCTGGTATTGGAGTAGAAAATATTACGCTCAAAGGCGAAGAACTTTGGCTGACCGATACTTTGGAACAAACGGTTTACTGTCTTGATCGAGCAACAGGCGAAACTATTTTTAGCGTCTTAACTCCCTTTGCATCCCCTACGGGACTAGCTTTTCATACCGAGCAGGAAACAGGCGAAGATACTTTATATATCGCTTATGCTGATCGCGAAGTTTATATTCGTGATAACCCCAACGCTGAACCCAACTACGAATTACAATATCGCGATCACACTTTTATTCATCCTCTTTATTTTCATTACAACCGTGAACAAAAATATGCTCTTTCTAATGGTTATTTGGTCCAGATGTCTTATACCGAGGAAATTTCCCCTCTTGATCCGATAGAGTTGCCAGATTTAGAATGGCGTATTGCTTTACCAGCCGAAACAGACAGACAAAAAATTCGAGAAGTTAAGGCGATCGGGCTGCCCTTTACTGAAGAAATACAAGATGGACAGAGAATTGCCGTCTTTAAGTTTAATAATTTTAATTCCGAGCAGCGTTATATTTTTGGTTGGCAGGCTATTCTAGAAGTCTGGAGTATTAAATACCAAATCCAACCTCGTGATTGCGAAAATATAACCAAGGCTACCATGAACTATAACGAAAAGTATCTCATGGATAATGACAACCTGTCAATGGAAACAGAAATTATTCGCCAGGCTGCGTTAAAGGCAGTTGGTTCAGAAACTAATCTTTTACGTCAGGTCTACAGTATTCGTAACTATGTTTATGACAAATTAGCCTACGGAATTAAACCCCATATTGATACCCCTGACATTGTTCTCAAACGTGGGGTTGGCTCTTGTGGAGAATATCTCGGCCTGCTCTTAGCTCTCTGTCGGCTCAACGGTATTGCCTGTCGTACCGTAGGCAGATATAAATGTCCTGGCGATCCCCTCAAGCGCAACATCCCTCTTCAGCCTGACTTTAATCACGTTTGGATGGAGTTTTATCTCCCTGGTTATGGTTGGCTACCTATGGAATCGAACCCTGACGATCTGTTTGAAGGTGGCCCTTATCCTACTCGCTTTTTTATGGGACTAGCTTGGTATCACGCTGAGATGGCAAAAGATACTAGTTTTGAAACCATTACTAGCCAAGGAGTAAAAGTAGAGAAGGAAACTGTTTCGATTGGGGAATTAGCTCTCAACCATATCAGGTTTGTAGTTTTAGAAGAGTTACAACCAAAGTAGGTTAAATCCCCTTGTGGGACAAGGGGATAATATGGGATTGACTTTATTGTCCCCCGAAGCGCGGGATAAATCCCCTTGTCCCCCGAAGCGCGGGATAAATCCCCATTCGGGGATAAATGGGATTGACTTGCCCGTAAGGGTACTAGTCTGCCATCGCTCCTGTCCCAAAAAACTTAGGTGGTTCTTTCAAGGTATAAACAGTAGTTTCTGCTGCTATGCAGTTACGAATATACAAGGGAGTTTGCATAATACCTAAAAGGGTCATACCATCAATAAAACGATAGCCTCCAGTAGTTTTGCTAGCCAATAGTTCATCAACTTGTTCTGGTTGAGGTTGAAGATTAATAGCTTCATCACAACAAAGAGCAAATCCCCAAGCACGACCATAGGAAGGGGTGGGTGCAGACAAGGAAGTGACATTACTAAATACAGCTTTTAAAGTATTAATTAAACGAGCATGATCTTTGACTTCTGGTGGCGATATTGGTCCAGCTTGTACCATCACATAGCCTCCAGGATTTAAGACTCGTTTGAGTTGAGCAAAATATTCCTTAGTAAATAAAGCGAAAGATGGCCCAGATTCAATGGGATCACTGAGGTCAGAAATAATCACATCCCAAGTTTCGGAAGTAGAATCTAATACTTTGAGTGCGTCAGCAATTACCAAATCAACACGCGGATCAGCAAAAGCATTTTGATGCATTTCAGGGAGATGCTGTTTGCAAGCTTCTACTACATCCCCATCAATATCAATCATAGTTACTTTTTCAACGCTCTGCCAACGTAGGATCTCACGAATTGTTGCCCCTTCACCACCACCTAAAACTAAAACTGTTTTGGGATTTTGATGAGCAATTAATCCAGGATGTACCAAAGCTTCATGGTAAATAAATTCATCTACTGTGCAGGATTGCCATTTGCCATCTAAAACCAATCCTTTCCCAAAAGCTCCTGTTTCAACAATATACATCTCCTGATATGGAGTTTGTTGATACGCTAAAATCTTGGTTACGCCATGAGTATAGATATCCCAAGGGGTGATGTATTCATTAATCCACAGATCTGCTTGAAGTTGGCTACCAGACATAAGTAATTGCTCTCTTTAATATACACAAATATTGTTTTTAGCATTTTTTGCTCCCAAATTTGCTCCCCAAAAGAGATCTCTGGTATGGAACTTACATGTGAAACCATAAACAAAGAGCTTGAGACAACAGTGACCAGTCACTAAACGTTACATAAAATCTTCATCTCTCAAACTTTGATAGCGATAAAAGTTTAAAATATCGAGCAAAATACCAACAATGCTGACGGTGAAACCAAGAGTAAGAATACCTCCAAATGATTTGCCGTTGCCAAATACTGCCAAAAAGTCTAAAATACATCCAATTCCTTGTTCGCTTAACTCAAAAAAACCAGGAATATAGCCAATAATGGCTAAAAATAGTAATGTGCAACTAATTAAAATTACTGGCAATCCAAAACTTATCAATGCAGTAAGCAGTAAAGAAAGAAATAAACTCAACACAATTTCTGAATACAATTTCTAGACAATATTTTGTTGAAATCTTTGCTTAAGGAAGGATAATTAAAATCAAACCTTACCTATTTAAACGATATAAGTAAAAACTAATCTTTGGCAGAAAATTTTAAAAATCTTAAATAAACACTAAAAATCTTGGGAAAGACAGATCAGATGACAGGTTTTTGGTTCATAAACTTCAAAAAACTATGCATAATCCTCATAATTTTGACTCAAGCTGTAAGCAATCTTTAAGTTAAATCTTAAATTAGTTAAGAACTATCTCAACTTGATAACTTATGAATTTAATCTCAATCATTATTTGTCAGACTTGATTGTTAATTAATTTTAGGAGCATTGATAACTGTGTCCTGGAAACGTTTAAATAATCGTCATGCCCATCAACTGCGCCAGCATCGATTTCAACTAGATTTTATTGATAATCCCTTATCTTCAGTGATTATTGAATGTGGCAGAACTAAAGTTCTTTGTACTGTCAGTATCGAAGAGCAAGTCCCCAAATTTCTGCTGGGTAGTGGTCAGGGTTGGTTAACTGCTGAGTATAGAATGTTACCAGGGGCAACAAGCACAAGATCTCAACGGGAATTAATTAAGCTTTCAGGACGTACCCAAGAAATTCAAAGGCTGATTGGACGTAGTTTAAGGGCTGCAATTAATCTGCAAGCATTAGGTGAAAAAACTATCACTATAGATGCGGATGTACTTCAGGCGGATGCTGGAACACGCACGGCAGCAATTACAGGGGGATATGTAGCTTTGGCGCATGGAATTAATAAACTTATTAGCGCAGGCAAGCTGCAACAATCGCCATTATTAGAACCAGTCGCAGCCGTTTCTGTAGGCTTAATAGCAGGAGAAACATTTTTAGATTTAGACTATCCAGAAGATGTCGCAGCAGATGTAGATTTAAACGTCGTCATGAATGGCAAACTAGAACTAATTGAGATTCAAGGAACAGCTGAGTCTAATAGTATGACGCGATCGCAGTTAAATCAAATGCTCGATGTAGCAGAAATAGGAATTAAGGAATTGCTGGCAGCCCAACAAACAGTCCTAGAAAGACTTTAAGTGGATAATGACGATTATTATTTGTCCTGGAATTCATTCTCAGCAGTTAACTGCTAACTTTATTCAAACTACTAAAACGAATTGGCAACCAAGAGATTACCTAGTTTTACCCACAACTCAATTTTCCCCTTATTCAGCGATCGCAATTGCACAATGGCTCAAACAAAATTATGGTTCACCGTCTGTAACTCAACCATTATCTTTTATTGCTTTTAGTGCTGGTGTAGTGGGTGCAATTGGTGCAGCTTTAGCTTGGCAATTACAAGGGGGAAAAATTCAACACTTTATCGCTGTGGATGGTTGGGGAATGCCCTTAATTGGTAATTTTCCTTATTATCGTATTAGCCACGATTACTTTACTCATTGGAGTTCAAGTATTTTAGGTACAGGCAAAGTCAACTTTTATGCCGATCCTGAAGTTGAGCATTTAGACTTATGGCGATCGCCCGAACAAGTATCGGGTTGGCGAGTCATTAGTCGTGGTTTTAAAACTCGTGATTCCCTGACAAATTTTTACGAGACGATTTTAAACTCTTAAATTCTTAATTTATATTATCGATTATGGTTTGACCCTCGACAGGGACAGTAAATTAACTTATATTGGAAAACTTAACCATAAAAATTATGCTCGTTTTTGTTGCATATTAGACAGCAAAATTTACAATAAAGAATAAGCAAGTTAGACGGATAGCAAGCGTGATATCTACAAGTATTCCCCAAGGTTCACAATCAACTCAAACCCCCCAACGCTGTACAGGCGCATTTGCATTGATGGACAGTCTGCGTCGTCATGGTGTTAAGCACATTTTTGGCTACCCAGGAGGGGCAATACTCCCTATTTACGACGAATTATATCGTGCGGAAGCTAGGGGAGACGTACAGCATATTCTGGTACGTCACGAACAAGCTGCATCCCACGCAGCAGATGGTTATGCTCGCGCTACAGGTAAAGTGGGAGTCTGTTTTGCTACTTCTGGGCCAGGAGCTACTAATCTAGTTACAGGTATTGCTACAGCCCATCTCGACTCAATTCCGATGGTGGTAATCACTGGACAAGTAACTCGTGCAGCGATCGGCACAGACGCTTTTCAAGAAATAGATATTTTTGGGATTACTACTCCTATAGTTAAAAATTCCTACGTTGTCCGCCATGCTAAAGACATGGCAAGAATTGTAGCAGAAGCTTTCCATATTGCCAGTACAGGTCGTCCTGGCCCTGTTTTGATTGATGTACCCAAGGATGTTGGCTATGAAGAATTTGATTATGTGCCTGTAGCACCAGGGAAAGTGAACCTTAGAGGTTATAAGCCGACAGTCCGAGGCAACCCACGACAAATCAATGCTGCTCTTAAATTGATGGCAGAAGCAGAAAGACCTTTGATGTATGTCGGTGGTGGTGCGGTGGCTGCCGATGCCCATGCTCAAATTAAAGAATTAGCAGAAAGATTTCAGATTCCTGTTACTACTACCTTGATGGGGTTAGGAGCTTTTGATGAGCATCATCCTCTCTCAGTGGGAATGCTAGGTATGCACGGGACAGCCTATGCTAACTTTGCTGTAAGTGAGTGTGACTTATTAGTGGCGGTTGGTGCGAGATTTGACGATCGCGTCACAGGAAAACTAGATGAATTTGCCAGCCGTGCCAAGGTGATTCATATTGATATTGATCCTGCGGAAGTGGGTAAAAATCGCGCGCCCGAAGTGCCAATTGTCGGTGATGTACGCAAGGTCTTAGAACAAATGCTAGAACGAGTTAAAGAAGCAGATTTTGGCTCTAATACTAGTCTTACCAAACCTTGGCTAGAGAAAATCAATCATTGGCGCGCAGAATATCCAATGGTTGCACCTTATCCTGAAGATGCTATATCGCCCCAGGAAGTAATTGTAGAACTAAATAAACAAGCCCCCCAAGCTTATTACACCACTGATGTTGGTCAGCATCAAATGTGGGCAGCACAGTTTCTCAAAAATGGTCCTCGTCGTTGGATTTCCAGTGCGGGGTTAGGCACAATGGGTTATGGTTTACCTGCTGCTATGGGGGTAAAAGTTGCTATCCCTGATGAAGAAACTATTTGTATTAGTGGTGACGCTAGTTTTCAAATGAATCCTCAAGAATTGGGGACTTTAGCTCAATTTGGCATCAATGTTAAAACCGTAATTATTAACAACGGTTGGCAGGGAATGGTACGTCAATGGCAGCAGACATTCTTTGGTGAGCGATATTCTGCTTCTAATATGGAAGTAGGTGCGCCAGACTTTGTGATGCTCGCAAAAGCTTATGGTATCAAAGGTATGGTAGTTCGCGATCGCTCTGAATTAGCTACTGCGATCTCGGAAATGTTAGCCCATGATGGCCCTGTATTGTTAGATGTTCATGTAACTAGAGACGAAAATTGCTATCCGATGATTGCCCCTGGCAAAAGCAATTCTCAAATGTTAGGTCTGCCTCAAAAAGAGAGTCCTGCTGCTGAATTTGTTAACTGTACTAACTGTGGTACAACTAATCCTGGTGCTAATAAATTCTGTCCTGAATGCGGTAGTAAGTTGTAATCAGACGTTGGTGATTTGATTTAATCTATAAAACCGATATGTTCGTAGCCCTTCTGGTACTCCTACGGAGATGCTACGCATTCACGGAGTGTGCCGTAGGCATACGACAGTCCGATCTTGAGGGGAACCACGCCAGTTCCTACAACGGAGGAAACCTCCGCAACGGACTGGTTCCCCAAGATTGGACTGTCTCACTATTAGCTTTTAGCTTTTAGCTTTTTAGGATGGTTGGGTAATTAAAGTTGCAAATTTTTTGACCTAAAATTGTTAAACTAAATCACCATAATTAACTCTACTAATTAGTGGAATGGTCTTAAGTCGCAAAATTCTTGAATCGAAACTGCTGCAAGAAATGTTAGCTCATCCTGAACTAAATATCACGATTTGGAGTGATGAAGAATTACTGGCATCCATCGAAGCAACATTACAACAAAATGCTACTAATGAATTATGGATTTTTGCTTATGGTTCTTTGATTTGGAATCCTCTATTTGAATATTTAGAACGTTGCGTAGTTGCGGTTAAGGGTTGGCATCGCCAATTTTGCTTATTAGCACCAGTTGGAAGGGGAACAATTGAAAATCCAGGTTTAGTCTTGGGTTTAGAAAAAGGAAATAGTTGTCAGGGAATTGCTTATCGTTTAGCTGTTGATGATAATTTGGAAGCAGAATTGTTATTATTATGGCGCAGAGAAATGGTAGTCGGTTCGTACATTCCTACCTGGGTGACAGTTAACAATGGTAGTCGGGAAATGTCGGCATTGGCTTTCACCGTTAATTCTCAGCATCCTGTATATGTAAATCATTTATCTATTGAGGAAATTGTGGCATCTTTGGCTACCGCCGAAGGTTTTTTGGGTTCGTCTGCGGAATATTTAAGTCATACTGTACAAGGTTTAGTGGCTGAAGGTATTGAAGATCAACAATTATTTGAACTTGATCGCTTAGTTAAACAAAGACAAAAGATGTTAAGTAGGTAGAGTGAATAAAAGTTAACTGTAAGGTTCAGGAAGTCAGAAGTCAGAAGTCAGAAGTCAGAAGGTTATACTGATTTAAAACTTTTAAACATGATTCAGTTTAATTATGTCCGTCCACCTACCGATAACTAATAAGTAAGACAATTGAAACTATGATTCAAGTTAAACCTCGATTTCAAAGCTTTGAAGAATACCTGTCTTATGATGATGGCACAAATAAGTTATATGAACTTTTTAATGGAGAGTTGATCGAAGTGCCACCAGAATCAGGAAAAAATGTGCAAATTGCCACATTCTTGTTACTTCAATTTGCCTTACTGGTGGATTATAAGAAAGTTCGAGGACATGGGTTAGAACTTGAAGTGAATGGAGAACCAAGAAATCGTTATCCCGATCTGACTATTCTCCGAGAAGAACATATTGACCAGTTAGCAAAGCGTAATACTGTTCGTTTAACGATGTCTCCTCCTTTACTGGTGATTGAAGTAGTTAGTCCTGGCGAATTGCAGCGAAATCGCGATTATGTTGCTAAACGATTACAATATCAGGATTGCGGTATTGCTGAATATTGGATTGTCGATCCTAATACTCAGACAATTTTAGTATTGGAACTTCTAGAAAATAATTATCAGGAAGTCGGTAGCTTTTCTGGTGAAGAGCAATTAGTTTCCCCACAGTTTAAGAAACTAAACCTAACAGCAGCACAAATTTTCGACTCAGCTAATTAGTTTTTATGGGCTGTTGAAGGGAACTTGCGATCGCCCGTTCAGAAAAACTGTATTCTTCAATTAGGCAACTGTTCGATGAACTCCACAAATCTTTGAATTGCCTTTAAATATGACTGTTCAGATTGATAAATCTTAACATGGTCAGCACCAGAAATTAGAAATAGTTGCTTTGATCCAGGAGTAGCATTATATAACTGTTGACTCATCTCAAATGGCACGACCGAATCAGCAGTCCCATGTAGAAATAACACAGGAATTCGGAGGCATCGCATTTTGGAAAGTGAATCAAATCGCTCAGTCAGAAGTAGCTTAATAGGAAAAATCTGGAGAAAGCTTCGGTGTTGAATCACGTCAGCCATTGAAGTAAAGGAACTTTGCATGATTAAACCACCTGCCTCTGGATGTTTTACAGCTAAGTCCAAAGCGATCGCGCCTCCAAGAGACTCGCCATAAATCAAAATCTGCTTAGGTGGTATCTGATGCACGTCGCGCAAGTAATTCCAAACAGCTTGGCTATCTTCATAAACCTGCAACTCATTCGGAAAAGCTCCTCCACTCAGACCATACCCTCGATAATCAAACACCAACACAGAAAAGCCTAGCTGTCGAAATGCTGATACTCTAGCCAAGTAATTATAGTCACCCATGTTGCGTCCAACTCCACAAAAATACAACATCACTTTGGGAGACTTTAGGATATTATTAGGTTCGTCGGGTAAGGGAGTAAATTTTTCTGGTTGAGAAAGAGCAGGAAGCCACCAACCGTGTAGCCGTGCTTGAGAACCTGCGATCGCTATCCAGACATCTTTGTAGGGAAGATTGAAAGCTGTGGCATCTGGTTGCATCGACAGTTTAGAGCTAGGACGGTATATCAAATAACGCTGTCGCCAGAAGATAAACAGGCAGGTTGACAAGTAAGCGAGTGAAACAACTGCTACCACGATGAGCAAAAAACGCTTCCACTGTCGATGGTTGATGCTTAACATTAAAACTTTTTAGCAGGAACAATTAACACGGGACAAGATGCCTTATGGATTACACCTTCACTGACACTTCCTACCAAGGTTTTATATACAGCACCATGACCATGAGAACCCAGGACAATCATGTCCGCTTTGAGTTTAGCTGCTTCTTGAAGAATAGTTTCAACAGTTGCGCCTTGCACTAGTAAAGGAGTGACATCAATCCCATTTTGTTCTAACTCTAAAGCTTTATCCTGAATGTATCGATGTTCTATTCTTAGGGTTTTGGCTTTCCAGTCTCTTTCGCATTGTGGCCCAGTACCATAACCAACAAAATCTGGATCAGGAGCAGCAATGTGTATTATCCAAAGTTTACAAGCAAAACATCTGGCTATTTCTGCTGCTTTGTCGATAACCGTAGGGGTAATATCAGAAAAATCTATTGCTGCTAATATATTGTCCACGATTGATTCTCCAAACAGAACTAATAGATATTTTCTTCTAATTAATAACTAACGTCTAACAACTAATAATAATCCTCACAAGTTTCTCAAGCTTATCGTTTATTTTGAAATTGAGGGCGAATTAACTAAATGAGGTGCGTGATGGTTGCTACAGTTAATTATTCAATTGATGAAATTAAAGAAGAAGCTAGGCATCTAGTCGAAAGAGGATTAGTTGATCGACACCAACCAATATGTATTCTTTGTGAGTATATTCCACCTAGAGAATGGATTTGTGTTGAATGTGAATTGGAAAGAAACGACTATCTTCCACGGGATCACATTTGTGATCTATTAAGTCAAGATGAGTGGGAAGAGGACTATTGAACCACTCCCCGAAATTCTAAACTGTCTTGACCCGAAATTAATTAAATACAGGTTGCTCGAGATCTGCAAATAAAGGGGTGCTGAGATAGCGTTCACCAAAACTCGGCTGAATCATGACAATAAGCTTGTTTCTGTTTTCTGGTCTTTTGGCAACTTTAATAGCTGCTGCCAAGGCCGCACCAGTAGAAATACCCGATAATAAACCTTCTTCACGGGCTAAACGACGACCAAAATAAATGGCTTCATCGTCGGAAACAACAACAACTTCGTCAATCAAATCAACTTTTAAAACTTCTGGCACAAAACCTGCTCCAATTCCCTGAATTTTATGGGGGCCAGCTTCTCCTCCTGAGAGGATAGGACTACCTGTTGGTTCAACCGCGATCGCCTTAACTTCAGGTTTATATCTTTTTAAAACTTCAGCCGTACCTGTAATAGTTCCCCCTGTACCAACTCCCGCAACGATCATATCGACTTTACCTTCCGTATCTGCCCAGATTTCTTCGGCGGTTGTAATTTTATGAATTTCGGGATTAGCAGGATTATTAAACTGTTGCAACATATAAGCATCGGCAAGATTGTCAGTTATTTCCTGTGCCTTTCTAATACAACCTCCCATACCTTCACTACCAGGAGTCAATTCTAATTGTGCGCCGTAGGCTTTTAACATTGCCCGTCTTTCCTTGCTCATGGTTTCAGGCATAGTCAAAATTAATTTATAACCTTTGGCAGCAGCAGCCATTGCGAGGGCAATTCCTGTATTTCCCGAAGTTGGTTCAACTAAAATAGTTTTGCCAGGCGTAATTGTACCAGCAGCTTCGGCAGCATTAATCATATTTACACCAATACGGTCTTTGACTGAGGCTGCGGGATTCATGCCTTCTAACTTGACGATAATTTGCGCAACACAGCCTTCTGCTTGAGGAATACGATTAAGTTGTACTAAAGGAGTCTTGCCCACTAGTTCCGTAACATTTTTGGCAATTTTCATAGGATGCAAACAGGTAGAAATGTTTAATTTTTATTTTGCTGGTTTACTAACTACTCTACCTAGCTATTTTTCAATAATTTATATTTCTCAGCTTTATTTTCTTTTGTGGAGTTTAAAGCTTTTTGATTAATCATCTTATTGAAAAGGCGCAAGCCTTGCGCCCCTACATTTTACTTGCTATTTCCTATTTCCCTCCACCATTCCATCACAACGTTCCCAAAAACTATCCGCCCCCACAAACTGATAACTATCAACAACAAATGTTTACCTATCGTTGCTTTTGCTATCACCTGTGAGGGCGGTCTAGAGGGTCTCTTAGTTGAAACCTAACTGCTGGAAGGAACTCCAACAATGTCTACCTAGTTGCCTCCGAAGAGACTTAGATGCGACTGTTTAGAGAACAGCCCCAGCACACAGCTGGTTACCATCAACTAGGAGACCCATGTTACTACTGTGTTCTATCATGGGCATCACCTCCTATATCCCTAAATGGTTAATTATTAATTTTGTATCTGAAGTTAATATAACTAAGTTTGATAATTTCGGCAACATTGAATAAATCTTTGGGCTAAAAAGTTAAATTCACCCCAATGGAGATGGAGATAGGAGGCGTGTAATTGTTTAATGCGCCATCCTTCGCTTAGTTGCCGACTAGAGTTATGCATACCCTGTAATTGCCAAAGAGGACTAGAGGCTGTCACAGTTAGTTGAGAGCGATGAAATTCATGTCCGATAACTGTTTGTGAGGCTGGTATTAAAGGACTAGCTTGTAATGCTTTTGCCTGTCGATAGCCTAGGGTTAATTTGGCTTGCATGGTTACTTGACTGGGAATTACGCTCACCATCGACCAAGTTTCTGCCTGTAAATCTATTAGCTGTTTACAAAGATACATTAACCCTCCACACTCAGCGTAGGTGGGAATACCAAGTTGAATTATTTGCTTTAGCTGTTGTAAAACTGTTTTATTTGCTGCTAACTGTTGAGCAAAAATCTCTGGAAACCCACCTCCAAAACATAATCCTTGAATATCAGCAGGAATATTCTGATCATTAAGCGGACTCCAAAACACTAATTCTGCCCCTAATTCTTGCAGAAGGTCTAAATTGTCTTGATAGTAGAAATTGAAAGCTTTGTCTTGGGCTATGGCAATTCTGATGGGCGATTGAGGCTTGGGGCTTAGAGGTTGGGGATTGGTGATTGAGGATTGGTGATTAATCAGAAGAGGGAGAAGTTTGTTCCAGTTGAAGGAGGTTTTGGCTACATGGGCTAATTGTGAGAATATTTGCTCGATTTCTGGAAGTTCTACTGAGGGAATTAAACCTAAATGGCGATCGCGAATTGTAATGGCATCATCTCGCTTGATCACTCCTAAAATGGCCATATTAATGCTATTTAAAGCTGTTTCTAATAACTCTAAATGGCGATCGCTTGCTACTTTATTAAGAATTACTCCAGCAATTTTAACTCTGGGATCGAGGTTTTGATAACCATAAGCGATCGCAGCAATGGAACTAGATAGACGCGAACAATCTAATACTAAAGCGACAGTTATATTTAGTAATCTCGCAATATGAGCAGTGCTGCCATAATCATTCAAAGCTTTATTACCATCTGGATGGCGAATGCCATCAAATAAGCCCATCACCCCTTCGACAACTACCCAGTCAGCTTGGTGGGTGTGACGCTGAAAACAAGCTTGAACATAATTAGGCGAAGTTAAAACAGGATCTAAATTACGACAGGGCATATCTGTAACTGCCTGATGAAACATAGGATCAATATAATCTGGCCCAACTTTAAATGACTGTACTTTTTTATTCTGTTCTCTTAAATAAGCAAGTATAGCCAAAGTAATAGTTGTTTTCCCGACACTAGAGCGATCGCCAGCAATAATTAACGCCATGTTATTTCATTTAACATTTATCATTTATCATTTAACATTTACCATTTATCAACTATGTTGAATGTTTAATGTTCAATGAACGGTCATCTATCTTGAGTAAGAAATCTCAATAATTAAAACATAAATTTCTATCCAGTTTCTGGGAACTATAAGTAAAGTCTAATCACCATGGCTACTTTTTGTTATTTTTTGCTTACTCTGACTTAAAATTTTCAGCAATATTATGAACGACAATTTTCAGAATCCTTTACAGGTTCTTAAAGCCAAGTCTGAAGCATCTTGGTCTGGCTGTATAGAAATTGAAGAACCCAAAGATAACTCTGTTAGTTGGCATATTTATTTGCTGCAAGGAAAAATACAATATGTAAGTACAACAGTTGGACAACAAACACGTTTAAACTATCTCTGGCAGAGATATAAGTTGGGTTCTAATTGTCCTGAATTAAGAGGAGATTCAAATATTTCAGAATATTCGCAATTATGTCAATTGTTATTTGATAGACAATTAGCAGAGCCAAATATTAAAAAGCTGTTGTTTGTGTTTGCTCTGGAAGGTTTAACTCATATTTTGAGTATTGCTCAGACTAATATTGAATTAAAGCCAGCTAAACGTATTAATAAATCCCTCGTGAGTTTTGAGCTTGCCAAATACTATGAACAAATGAAAGAGCAAATTGAAGCTTGGCAAGAAGTAAGAAGTTATTTATTTTCTCCCTTAAGCCGTCTTTATCTCGATCAAAAAAACGCCCTCAAATTTTACAAAATTTGGAAAGAACTTTATACCGATCCTGAATTAGCACCTTTAACTAAATCACAACAACTTTCTAGTTTTGTTAGTTTATTTGTTGCTAAAAATAATTTATATGAAATAGCAACTAAAACCCAAGTTGACACTTATTTTTTAAGCAAAAGTCTCAGGCAATCTTTAGAAAACCAGCTTATTGATTTATTACCATTTGCTGAAGTAAATCTTAAAAATAAAACTAATAATCTTACTTCCACTAATAATAATCCTGATTCTACAAATCAACAATTATCTGACTCTAATCAAAACTCTTCACCGACTTTAATTGCTTGTATTGATGATAGTAAAACAGTTCAAAGACAAGTAAAAATGACACTAGAAGCTGCTGGATATCAAGTTTTAGGTATTGTTGATCCAACTATGGCTCTGAAAAATTTATCTCAATATCAGCCAAAAGTCATTTTTCTAGATATTAATATGCCTAATATTAATGGTTACGATTTATGCAGTTTGCTCAGAAAATCGCAAAAATTTAAAGACATTCCGATTGTCATGTTAACTGGTAGAGATGGGATGATTGATCGAGTTCGAGCTAAATTAGTAGGCGCAACAGATTATTTAACCAAACCTTGTGATCCCAATAAATTAATTCAATTAGCCAAAGTTTTAGAAAAATCAGTAATTACTGTTTCGTAAAAACTACTTATTACTTATTACTTCCGTATAACAAGACTATATTTTCTGAGCATAACTTTGTACAGTATTACTAAGTAACATTGCCACAGTCATTGGGCCAATTCCTCCTGGTACAGGAGTAATATAACTGGTTATAGCTGCCACTTCCTCAAAAGCGACATCACCAACTAATTTGGAATTACCGTTCTGATCTTCTACCCGATTGATACCCACATCTATAACAACTGCACCAGGTTTGACCATCTCCTTGGTAATCATTTCTGGCTTACCTACGGCTGCGACTAAAATATCAGCATCACGACATACCGCTTTTAGATCTTGAGTGCGGGAATGAGCAATGGTTACAGTAGCATTTTCCTCCAAAAGCATTAGAGCTAGAGGCTTACCAACTAAAATACTTCTGCCTACTACTACGGCTTTTTTACCAGCTAAGGTAATATTATATTCTTTGAGCAGTCTCATTACCCCCGCAGGTGTACAGCTACGTAAACCAAATTCTGAACGTACTAGTTTGCCTAAGTTGACTGGATGCAACCCATCCGCATCTTTATCGGGATCGATACAATGTAACAGTGCAATAGAATCTAAATGCTGGGGTAAAGGTAGTTGCACTAAAATACCGTCAACTCGCTCATCTTGATTTAATTGAGCAATTACTTGTTCTAATTCTTGTTGAGTGGTGTTTCCAGGAAAATGTTGACCAATTGAAGCAATTCCCACCTTCTGACAGGCTTTTTCTTTATTACGAACATAAACAGCACTGGCAGGATTATCACCTACCATTAGTACTGCTAAACCAGGTGGACGACCTATTTGTGGTTCTAGTTGTGTTATTTGGACTTTTAACTCTAACTGAATTTTTTGCGCTAAGGCTTTACCGTCTAGCAGACAAGGGTTGGAAGCAGACATAGGTGATTTAAATAAATATAAAAAAGTTAAGCTGGGTGTTGATTACTAGTAGGGATAAATTACTAAATGCTAGTTGACAATTTAAGATTTGAACGAGTAACAAGCAAACTTAAGTATATTAGCCTCTGGGGAATATTATTGAGTAGTTTAACTGCTTGTCAACCGCCTTTAATATCCATTGAGCAGATTTCAAATTCAAAAGTAGGTAAAACTGTATATTTAACAGGTAAAGTGGCACATTTAGCCCCTTTGATTGATAATACTGCTTATCAACTTGAAGATACCACAGGTAAAATCTGGGTGATAACCTCCAAATCTCCACCTCAAATCGATCAAGCACTCACTATTAAAGGCAAAATCGCCTATCAAAGCTTACCTTTTGCCGAGCAAGATTTTGGTGAGTTTTATATCGTTGAATTAGAACAATCAGATACTTTAATCAATGACAAGCAATCTTCTGTAAAGTAGAAATTACTGAAAAATTTGAAGAGTTAAAGAAACTTACTTTTCGGCACTTAGGCGGAAATTATTCTGAAATCTTCAATCATTTTTTTAGGCAAAGTGATCTAAGGGTAAATATAAAATTAAATTAAATTAAATTAATCTAAATTAATCGAGTTAAAGGAGCTAATCAGCGATCGCCATCACTCTTAAGATTTAAATTAGTTTTATGGGTTATACTGCGTTACCGAAAGCAATAACATTATTAAACTAAGTTTTATGAGCGATCGCTCCTCGGCTCAACCTTTAAGACTGGTTGCAATAGCAGTAATCTATCAAAATAATAAATATCTCATGCAGTTACGGGACAATAATCCTAAAATTATTCATCCTGGTGTTTGGGGTTTGTTTGGCGGTCATTTAGAACCAGGAGAATCACCAGAAGCAGGTTTGAGAAGAGAATTAATCGAAGAAATTAACTATCCTGTGCAGGAGTTAACCAAGTTTCGTTGCTATAGTGATCAAACAATTGTTCGCTATGTATTTTTCTGTCCCCTGATAATAGCGATCGATGACTTAGAACTTAATGAAGGTTGGGATATGAGTTTATTAACCTTAACCGAGATTCAACAAGGTTATGGATACTCCCAAAAAGCTGGAGAGTTAAGACCAATAGCAGACATTCATCGTCAAATAATGCTCGATTTCATCGCCTCTGAAACAGTGATCACTGACCAGTGACTTATACAAAAAACAGACTAGATTTTCCAGTCTGTCTTGGGTAAATATTTGGTTTTATCAATAAATATGTTTAGCCGTGTGGTTTATACACCAAAAGACTTACCACATCCGCAGGTTTGAGCAGCGTTGGGATTAGTAAACTCAAAACCACCGCCAATCATGGCGTTACTATAATCTAAAACTAGACCATATAAATATAAAAGACTTTTGGGATCACATACAATTCTAAATCCATCGTAATCAAACACTTCGTCGCTGTCTTGAATTTTATCTGATTCTTCAAAGTCCATCATGTAGGACATTCCCGAACAACCACCTTGCCGAACTCCTACTCGCAGACAAAGTTCCTTGTTTCCTTGTTGTTCTTGCAGCATTTTGATGTGCTTAAAAGCTGTGGGGGTTAGCTGAATACCTCTTTCAATGGTTTGAGTGGCTTCTGTCATCTGTGCTGATAACTCCTTTTAGATTTATGGTAAACAAGTAAAAAACTAACTTTATTCAGTTTCTAAAAATTTGTTGAGAGATAGTTATTACTATCTATTGTAGATTTTTTTACTATATAAGATCTAATTTCTACTTGCTACTTTCGATCTTATATTTTTTGGTCAAACGCTAATTAACCTAATGCGATCGCAGAGAACTAGAAAATTGAGCAATTAAACAAAATAAAATTGAAATTAACACTCAATCTCTAAGTTCTCTCACCTACAAGTTTCTATTCAGTGACGCTATTGACGCTCAATGGCACTAAATCACCATAAATTGTGAACCCTAAGAGCATAGGTTCATTTTCTTGAATTAGTTTACCAGTGAGTGCGCAACTTTCGTCTTTACGAGCGGTTGCTTCAACAGTGGCGCGAATATCAGAGCGGGCAAATTGAGGGCGATAATCACCAGATTTCTGATGAACATAGTTCCAAAGAATATCTCGTATTAAAGCTTGATAGCCTTGATTACCAGATAGCTCTTTAAGCTTGTCTTTAAGACTCCGTTCCAGACGAATGCTGGTAACTTCCATTTCAGTTGTAGATGTGCGAGTTAGGGTTCGCATTTTTT
>CAYMWC010000108.1:0-18257 GCA_964393695.1 uncultured Pleurocapsa sp. | reverse complement strand
TGCGACGTGCATCCGTGCATAATGGTGGTGTTCTTCTTCGCTATAACAGGGATGCTTTTCGATTCGTTCTTGAATTTTAGGATCGAGTTGTTTTTGTTGAGGAGTAGTAGAACTACAACCACAGCCTTTAGAAGACTTATTCTCTTTAATCTTGGATTCTGGTGCTAGGGTGGTGCTGGTAGTTGGTGACATTGAATTGAATTCCGTAATGATTTGTTTTTTGTCATTGGTTCTTTGTCATTGGTTCTTTGTTTTCAGTTGTCTATATTGACCGAGGACTAACGACTAATGACTAGTAGTGGATGACGATATGAAAGTTATATCATTCGGATTTTGACTGAACCTATAACCTGCACTCGGTTAGTTTTATTGAATTACTTAGATTGCACTCATCCCCTCAAACCCATAACTGATCAAGAGAAAATTTTTTTTATGGGTATGGGGTTCTAGTATTTTGATGATGGGTAGCTAGTATTTATTTCTTAAGTCTCTGGTATTTGTTCTACTCGACATTAACCCCAGTCTAAACTAATGCTGGAGGCAATTATAGCTATCTATTCTTTCTAGGTGTTTTTTACACTCAGTTTATTTTTTATTTCTCGCACTAAGTTATTAATAACTGATACAAAGATAACAAAAAAAATGAATTCTGTAACTAATTTAACTATTTTTAAAATCTTAATTTGGTGAAGGCAATTGAAGAGTCATAAATGCTATAGGCTGTAAACTTATCGATTATCTATCAGGCGATCGCTTTTTGGCAAATTTTCAATGGTGCGATCTTATACTAAATCCTGTTCTCATAGGTCACTTTAAGGTGATGTAAGTCAGAAGTACCACAAGGGTATAACATCAGAAGTCAGAAGTCAGAAGAGTTACAACTACTTTTACAAGATTAATAAAGGTATATTTTGTCAATCGGATTTAGTATTACATCTATATCGCTGTCTCGAAATAAAATAGATATCATACTATAAAGTAAAGAATATGAGTAAGGAAAAAAAGTAATGGTTCAAGCTCGTCTAACGGGGAAAGGACAAGTAACTATTCCCAAGCAAATTAGGGATTATCTACATTTAGATACTGGTAGCAAAATAGATTTTGTAATTGATGAAAATGGAGATGTCAAAGTCATCCCCCTAAATGTTGCTGCTGAGAGTTTGTCGGGGATTTTACACCGAGAAGGAATGCCAACCGCTTCAATTGAGGATATGGAACAAGCAATTATTGAGGGTGCTAGTGATTGGACTTGATACAAACCTTGTCGTGCGATATTTAACTAGAGACGATGAAACACAATGGCAAAAAGCAGTAGAGATTATTAATCAGTCTGAATCTTGTTTTATTTGTAATGTGGTTTTGTGTGAAATTGTCTGGGTTTTAAAAGGCAAACCCTATAAATATTCCCAAGCAGAAATCATGCGCACTTTAGAACTAATGCTGCAAAGCCCTAAGTTTGAATTTGAGAACAAATCAATTATCTATCAAGCGATCGCTCTAAGTAAACAAGGAACAGCCGATTTTGCTGATTATCTCATCGGTGCAATCAATCATGAGAATAGATGCGATCGCACCGTTACTTTTGATCGCAAATTGAAAACAGCTAAAAGGTTTGAGGTTTTAGAGTTACCATAAAGTTCAGAATATTATTTTATCTCTTGAGTTTAAGATGAAGCTTAAAGTTGTGATTCACAAAGCAGAAGAAGGAGGATTTTGGGCAGAAGTACCTGCAATTCCTGGTTGCGCTACCCAAGGGGATTCTTTTGAAGAATTACTACAGAATATCTACGAAGCAGTTGAAGGATGTTTATCAGTTGATGAAGCCGAACTTGAATTAGACAGTGATGCTCAAATTTTAGAAATTGCTGTATGAAGTCAATTAGCGGTAAGAAATTTGCTAAATTACTTGAGCGTTATGGTTGGATATTATTGAGAGTTAATGGTAGCCATCATATCTACGGCAAACCAGGTAATATTCAGAGAATTTCTGTTCCCTTACACGGTAATAAAACTTTAAAAACAGGTTTACTCAAACATTTTCTTAAGGTTTCTGGTATTTCTGAAGATGAACTTTAAATAAGGTCTGTTGGGTTTGTTATAGTAGCTCAAACGAATCCGTAATTTTTTAAGTGTCTAGTTCATTACCAAAAGGAATTTAGTTTATCGCCAACGGGATGAAAGCGATCGCCGTATAGTTAGAATTTGGTTGACTTTTTCACACATCTTGCCAATAGCGCGATCGCTATTAACTTAAATAGATTTTATTTGTTCATTGTGATCGCTTTCCCTGCAATTGAAATCTAATCGCCAGATTAATATTTTTTTCGATTATAAATTATCATGCCCTATAAAAAAACTGGAGTAGGTTCGTCACACCCCTCCAGAAAAGTCACGAAATTCAATTTCTACTCAGGAATTCTGTTTCTATCTCGAATCCGTATCTAAATTAACATTATTATTTGGCTGAGTTTGATATGTACCCAGGGATGAGTTAAGAAAACCGTAGCAATTGCTACAAACTATACACTATCTGAGTTCTGTCTTAGTGACCTCTATTTGCTTCCTGAGTGCCAAATTTTTGACCATTATATTTAGTTCAATTCTTTATTTTGACTGAGTTAGAGAAAACATCAACTTGAGTACTAAATACTCATACCTTTACCAAACAATACTCAGACCTGTTGAGAAATATACCAGTAGCCATACCCCAAGAAAAACTTATAAATTGCTCAAACTATTATCTGCTCTAAGTTTCTAATTAATAAGTGCAAATCAATTAATCTAATCAATCTAACCCTTGTCTCTCACCAAAGACAAAAATGGGGTTGTTGATATAAGCATTACATACAAGTCATTGGTCATTAGTTATTAGTCATTAGTCATTGGTCATTGGTCATTAGTACTAAGAACAAAAAACAAAACAAAGGACGAATGACAAAAGACAAAGAACAAAAGACAAAGGACAGAACAATGCAACAGCCACTAACTATCAACCCAGAACGAGAGAGAAAAAAGTACGACAAGCAAATTAAATTGTTGGCAGATATGCCTTGGCTAGCAAATATTGGGACAGATTTGAAGATTATTTTTGAACGCGACCCAGCAGCCAATAATTGGTTAGAAGTATTAATCTGTTATCCTGGCATTCACGCTTTAGTATTGCATCGAGTAGCTAACTGGCTGTGGCACAATCAAGTCCCTCTTATTCCCCGTTTTTTATCCCATTTAGGCAGATTTCTGACTGGAATTGAAATTCATCCTGGTGCAACTATTGGTAAAGGAGTATTTATCGATCATGGGATGGGAGTAGTAATCGGGGAAACTGCGATTGTCGGCGATTATTGTTTAATTTATCAAAATGTGACCCTAGGCGGAACTGGCAAACAAACAGGCAAACGCCATCCCACATTAAGTAACAATGTTGTTGTCGGTGCGGGTGCAAAAGTTTTAGGAAATATTAATATTGGTAATAATGTGCGAGTTGGCGCAGGTTCGATCGTATTGCGAGATGTACCAGATGATTGCACCGTAGTTGGAATTCCAGGTCGCATCGTCTCCCGCACTGGTCATGGCTGTCCCCTTGAACACGGCAAACTACCAGATCCAGAAGCCAATGTCATTCGTTCTTTACTCGATCGCATCGAGAGTTTGGAACAAAAGATACAGAAATTATCCCTCTATCAAACACAAAATCATGTATAAATCTATTCATCCTGATGCCTTTGTCAGTCAGGTAGCTAAAATCCATCGCAGCGATCGCTGGAGTGTCTATCATCGCTTGCAAGAATTAAATATTCCCTGCTGGTGTCCTGAAGATGGCACACTCTGGGTAGAAATTGACCGTTGTATCGATGCCATTTTGATCCGCAGTACTATACAGCAATTTGTTAGCACACGCTCGGAATTAACCGATTGGTTGGAGCGATGCTGGTCAACCCAAGTTTTATCCACATCTAATAATTAGGAACTCAAAAACATGACTCAAACATTAGTTATTCAGGCTTTCGGTGAAGTTGCCAATAATCCTATTGGTCTAGACAAAGAAGTTGTAATTCCAGTATGTGAAGGTTTAAATCTTGCTTTAGCAAGTTTTCAAGGTTTATATCTACAATACCAAAAGCACCATTTTGTAGTTGAAGGTTCAGAATTTTATTCGCTCCATCAATATTTTCAAGAAAGTTATGATGCAGTACAAGGTCACGCTCATGATCTTGGCGAACGTTTGAACGGTTTGGGAGGTACTCCCGCAGCTAGCTTTAGTAAATTAGCTGAATTGTGTTGTTTTACTCCAGAAGATGATGGTATTTTTAACTGTCGTCAAATGATCGAGAACGACCTAGCAGCCGAAAAAGCAATCATTGACTTAATTCGCCGTCAAGCAGCCCAATCTGAGAGTGTAGGCGATCGCGCTACTCGTTATTTATACGAGCAAATCTTGTTAGCGACAGAAGAAAGAGCTTTCCATCTCGATCACTTCTTAGCTACTGATAGTCTTACTTTAGGTTTTGTTGGTAACGGCAACAGTAATTAGATAGTCATTAGTCATTTGTCTTTAATCATTCGTTATTGCTAACCAAAGACAAATGACTAGCAACTAAGGACAAACAATCATGAAATTTAATGAAGTTACGGAATTAGCTCAGTTTTTACAAGCTGAATTGGCGATATCAGCTACCGAAATTGCTTTTGTCAGGGAAAAACAAGCAGAATTGAATGCACCTATACCCATGCTGCTTTGGCAGTACGGTTTGGTATCGCGATCGGGATTAAACCGCATCTTTGATTGGTTAGAAGAGCAATATTAACTCACCATTGACACTTGGAAATATTGAGGTTTAGTTATGCCATCAATTCAGATCAACGATACAACTTTAAGGGATGGGGAACAAGCAGCAGGAGTTGCTTTTACTGTCGCCGAAAAAGTCATCTTTGCTACCTTAATGGATGCTATTGGGGTACAAGAATTAGAAGTAGGTATCCCTGCAATGGGTAGTACTGAAGCCGAAGCGATTAGAGAAATTACTAGCCTGGATTTACAAACTAAGCTTACTGGTTGGAATCGCGCCGTACGTTCGGATATTGATGCTTCTCTGGCTTGTGGGTTAGAAAGAGTGCATATATCTGTTCCTGTTTCGGAAATTCAAATTGCTGTTAAGTTTCAAGGTAACTGTCAGCGAGTTTTAAACAAACTACGGGAAACAATTAATTATGCTAGCGATCGCGGTTTGTATATTTCTGTCGGTGGTGAAGATTCTTCTCGCGCTGAAGAAAGCTTTTTACTCGATGTGGCTTTGGCTGCTCAAGACTGGGGCGCATCCCGCTTTCGTTTTTGCGATACGGTAGGCCTTCTCGATCCTCTAACTACCTATCACAAAGTAGAACGGTTAGTTAATCAGCTAGTTATTCCTGTAGAAATGCACACCCACAATGACTTTGGGATGGCAACAGCCAACGCTTTAGCTGGAATAAGAGCGGGAGCAACTTCAGTGAATACTACTGTCAATGGTTTAGGGGAAAGAGCAGGTAATGCTGCTTTAGAAGAAGTAGTCATGGCACTTAAACGCATTTATGGAATGAATATTGGTATCGATACCAGTAAATTTAAAGCAATCTCAGAATTTGTCGTTGATGCCTCTGGCTGCGATATTCCTCCCTGGAAAGCGATCGTCGGTAAAAATGCCTTTGCTCACGAATCTGGCATTCACGGACATGGCGTACTGCAAAACCCTGCCACTTATGAACCCTTTAACCCCGAAGAAGTGGGCAGAGAAAGAAGTCTCGTTATTGGCAAACATTCTGGAAAGCATTTGGTTACAAACTTATTACAACAATACGGTATTACTCTGTCTTTAGAAGAAACGCGATCGCTCGTCGATGCAGTCCGAGACTTATCCGTTGAGTTGAAACGTAGCCTAACCCCAGATGAATTATTAAATTTGATTCCCAGCAATTAGTTATTTGTCTTTTGTCCTTGGTAACTAATAACTAATGACCAATGACTAATGACCAATGACCAATGACTAATACCCACTAACCACTAACCACTAACAAAACCATGAAAGTAATGCTACACAAAAACGAACTCGGACATCTATCAGTCTATGTTCCCAAAAAAGATTTAGAAGAAGAAGTAGTCGAACAAACCATGACCGCAGAGGGCAAAATTTTAACCTTAGCAAATGGTTGGCAGTTGTCTTTTAAAGATTTAGGAGAAGACACGAAACTACCTCAAACTTTTAATGCCAAAAAGTTGTAATTTTTTCTTAACTTTTGATTATTCATTGTTTGTATCTAATGAAAATAATAATTAACATTCAATGAATACTAACTACCAACTAAGAGGAAAAAACTCATGGTTACCATTAATGGTTTGACTAAAGAAAAATCGATTTGGAAACCCCAATTTATGGAAGAAATCAATCAAGATATTTGTCTTGACTGTGACAGATTTGATGAAGTTGGTGGTCTTAAGGCTTTGAGGTTACAACCAATTAATAAAGACAATAACTATGCTGCACATCAAGTATTGACCATTGCTAATCCTAAGCAATGTGTTGCTTGCGAAGTTTGTACTAGTATCTATCAGGAAAAATACTAGCAAAAATAGGTGACTAACTTAAGGGAAAAACATGAACAATTTAGAACATATCCAAAAAGAGATTGTCTCTATCTTACTCCTCATAGTGACTCTCTCATTTACCTCCAGCTATCTCACTCCAGAGTTATCAAAAGATCAATCTTTGGCTGAGAGATTACCACTTACCGAAGATATTAATTAACCAATAATCAATTATTTTTACAGGAGTTATGATCATGGCAAAAATTGGTATTTTTTATGGCAGTACTGCGGGTGTAACTGAAGAAATCGCCGAAAAACTTGTTGAATATTTCGATGAAGATAGCTGCGATCTTTGCAACATGGAAGATTTTGATGATTTTGACGATATGCTGCAATACGATTACTTGCTACTTGGTTCTTCTACCTGGGGTTCGGGCGAAGTACAAAATGATTGGCGAGATCCTCTAGTAGATATGGAAGATGATAAACCTGATTTTACAGGCAAAACCATCGCTTTCTTTGGTGCTGGAGACTGTGGCACTCATGGGGAGAACTTTGTTAGTGCTTTGGGTATTTTGTATGACTCTTTTAGAGGAGTAGGTGCAACAGTCGTTGGCAATGTTCCTACTGATGGCTATACCTTCAATTATTCTTACGCGGTAAGAGATGGTAAGTTTGTTGGTTTACCCATTGACGAAATTAATGAAAGCGAGAAAACCGAAGAGCGTATTGCCAATTGGATTGAAACTCTCCGTCAATATTTTCCTCAGTAAGCAAAATTAAATCATGCACACTATTCAAGAACAGCTTTCCTGGTGTGATGTCGAACCAGAAATCAAACAATTATTGCTCTTAGCTAGTGAAAATTGGGAATATACGGGTTTAGCTGAAAAATACATCAGGGAAGCTTTATTTAAAGCAGGAAATGATCTTGATGTTTTAGTTTCTGCCTATCGGTTCTTTTTCTACAAACATCAACCTGCAACTGCTTTATCTATTGCTCAACAAGTTATTGTGGCGATCGCCACTACCGAAAATCTACCAACGGAATGGTCACAGTTAAAACCGATATTAAGCGATCGCATCACCGAAGCCCAGATCCGACTCTATCTCAATGCTTATGCTGCTAAGGGTTTGATTCTTGCTCAACTCGGCAGACTCGAAGAAGCCAAAGAAATTAGCCAGAGGGTTAAAGAAATTGACGATAGCCGTCAGTTTTGCGCCACTACCGTCTTTGAAGTCATTACCAAATCTCCCGATGAAGACGAGGAATAAGTAGCAAGTAACCACTATTACAAAGGACTAAAGACAAATGACAAATAACCAACGCCAAGAAGAGTATTTTAAATTAATCGATCGCCTACTTCGTTGTCCCAATGGCAAAGAACCAGAGGTTTTAGATGCTAGTGCTGATTTGATCGATGAGAATTTAATCCGAACGATTATGCAGGTAGCCACCATTATGGCGCACGAAAATAACCAAGAAGGTTCTAAATTCCTGATTTTTATCGCTCGTCAGCTTGCTAGACAATTGGGCTTGTATCCAGAATTATCAACGGAAGCAGAAGTTAAAAGCTAAAAGTTAAAAGTTAAAAGCAAAAAACGATGACAGTAACTAACAGACTAAGCAAAGCTACAGAAATTTGGCTGCAAAAACAAGGCTACAGTGTCAATAATTTAGACGAACAAAGAGATAACGGGGCGACAGCTTTAATTGTTGCCAGTCGTGAAGGTGTAATTGATGTGGTGCGAGATTTACTCGCTAGCAGTGTAAACATCAATCTTAGAAATAATGATGGTAATAACGCCCTCTGGTTTGCCTGTTTTAAGAATAATTTACCTCTCATGGGGTTGTTAATAAATGCAGGGATTGAAGTTAACAACCAAAACGATAACGGCGTAACCGTATTAATGTATGCTGCTTCGGCAGGAAAAGTAGATGCAGTTAGGCTGCTGTTAACAGTGGGAGCAAATCCAAATTTGAGAAATCTTGATGACTTTAGAGCGATCGAGTTTTCTAGTACTGTTGAGATTTTTAATTTATTAAGGGAGGCAATTAAGTAGCAAGTAGCAAGTAGCAAGTAGCAAGTAGCAAGTAGCAAGTAGCAAGTAGCAAGTAATAACTACTAACCAGCAACCACTAACTAATGACCATTCAACAATTAAAAACAGTTGGTAAAAATTTCCATGATGCTACTAAGCATTCTCCTTTATCGGTGATGCTCGATCCTAATTATGTGGATGCGTCAACTCAGCCTACTGCTTTTAAAAGTTATCCTCATTTTTATCGTCGCTTTCTGTTAGATGAAAATAATCCAGTTCATAATTTTATTCGTTTAACCAGTGCGATTACTTTTACTAAAAAGTATAAATGCGATTCCTATCAGTTGCGAGTTAATCCCTCAGCAGGAGCATTATATCCTACGGAAATTTATATTCAAATTCGAGGAATTCAAGGATTAATTGATGGGATTTATCATCTGGAAGTGGCAACTAATTCATTAACTTTAATTTATGAGTTAATTGATGATGGTTTAGAAAGTTATATCTTAGGCGATCGCCTGGTTAAAGGATTTATTTTTTTAGTTAGTTGTGCCTATTTTCGTTCTAGTTGGAAATATAATAATCGTAGTCTGCGCTATTGTTTTTTAGATAGCGGACATCATCTGGGAGCGATTGAAGCTGCTGCTTATTTGTACGATAAAGCTATTCAAGTTATTTTCGATTTTGATAAGTTGGCTCTTAATAACGATTTGGGATTAGAAAATAAAGAATTTATTACGGCTGCGGTAATTTCTGGCGAAGTTAAAGAAAAGTCGATTAGAAAATTGCGATCGCCCTTACCTTTTGTCTCGCCTACTAATTATTTTGAAGCTAATTCTTTTATAGAAACAGGTTATAAAGAAACAGTAAATTTTAATATTTTATTTAACAGTTCTACACAAAATAATTTAGCAAAAAGTTCAGCATTAACTAAATTAAATTTTAATTTGGTTTTAAATAATAATACAGTCTCACGAGTCCCATTATTTGATTTTCAATCAAAACAATTTTTAGAGACAATTTTAACTAGGCGATCAGCAAGAGCTTTTAAACGAGGTTCAATTTCTCTAACAGAATGGCAACAAATTTGGCATTGTTTAAAACAGCCATTATATACAGCCAGTAAAGAACAGATAGAATTCTATTTAATAGTTAACTCTATTAATGGAATAGAATCTGGTTTATACCAAGAAAATCTACTAATCAAACGTGGTGATTTCAGTGAGAAAGCTAAATATTTATGCGTCAATCAAGGCTTAGCTAGAGATAGTGCGGTTACTTTATTTTTAACGGCAACTTATAACAACTACCAAACAGCTATGCAATATGCAGGCTGGATCCGACACAGGCTTTATTTAATAAGTAATTATTTAGGTATTGGTTGTAGCGGAATCGGAGCTTATTACGATGATGAAACTCAAGTATTTTTAGGAACACCAAAAGATATTCTTTATGCTCTGGCAATTGGAAGGTAAATAAGTAGTGGTGCGTCAAGATTGTTTTGAGAGATAGATAAAAGTCAAAAGTCAAAAGTCAATCCCACAAGGGGACAATGAAGTCAGAGGTCAGAAGACTTGGGGACTTGGGGACTTGGGGAAATTTTGTTAAGCGTATCTCCCCGTCTCCTCGTCTCCTCGTCTCCTCGTCTCTCGTTCCTACTACCTACTACCTACTACCCACTACCCACTACCTAATCTCAACCCATCAATAAAAACATCATGAAAATTGCTAATAATATCACAGAACTTATTGGAAAAACTCCTTTAGTACGCTTAAATTCAATTCCTTTTGCAGAAGGTTGTTTGGCGCAAATTGTGGTCAAATTGGAAAGCATGAATCCTGCTGCTTCAGTTAAAGACCGTATCGGCGTGAATATGATTAATGCTGCGGAAAAAGCAGGTTTAATTACTCCTGGCAAAACTATATTAATCGAACCGACTTCTGGTAATACAGGCATTGCTTTGGCAATGGCTGCTGCTGCCAAAGGTTATCAAATTATTTTAACCATGCCCGAAAGTATGAGTCATGAACGCAGGGCAATATTAAAAGCTTATGGCGCACAGTTAGAACTAACTCCTGCTAGCGGTGGGATGAAAGGGGCGATCGCCAGAGCCTCAGAATTAGCAGCCACTTTACCTAATAGCTTTATGCCCCAACAGTTTAATAATCCTGCCAACCCAGAGATTCACCGCCTGACGACAGCAGAGGAAATTTGGCATGATACAGACGGACAGATAGATATTTTAATTGCTGGTGTTGGTACTGGGGGAACAATTACGGGTATTGCGGAAGTTATCAAACAGCGTAATCCCAAATTTCAGGCGATCGCGGTTGAACCTGCTGATAGTGACGTGCTGTCTGGAGGTAGTTCGGGAAGTCACAAAATTCAAGGTATCGGTGCAGGGTTTATTCCCGAAGTTTTAAATGTCGATCTTATTGATGAGATAGTTACCGTTACCAATGAAGAGGCTTTTAACTATGGTCGTCGTTTGGCAAAAGAAGAAGGCTTACTTTCGGGTATTTCCTCTGGGGCAGCTTTGGCAGCAGCTATCAAAGTTGGCAAAAGACTAGAAAATGCAGGCAAGTTAATTGTTATGATTCAGCCTAGTTTCGGCGAACGTTATTTAAGTACTCCCTTGTTTCAAGATTTAGAAGAGGAAAAATCATTGGTGGTTAGTAGTTAGTAGCAAAAACAAAAAACAAAAAACAAAATTATGAAAATTCAAGAAGCCCAAAAATCGAGCTATAAAATAGAAGCAGAGTTTCTCGGTTTTATCCCCAAGCCTGAAAGCGAATTTAAATATATTCAAGTTCAAGTAGGGGAACGAATCATCTCTATCAAACTAGCAAAGGAATTGAGAGAAACTCTAGAAGCAACACTGCTCATAGGCGATCGCCTATCAATAGTTTTACAACAAACGGGTTCAGGAGGTATTAGTAAACTCAAACTCAAAACAGATTTTGTCGAAAAACTTAATTCTAGTCAACAATCTCTCGTGTTGGAGTCTACATCTTGCCAATCAGAAAACAACCAAAAAGGGAAAGTTCTCCTGTGTCACAAATCTAGTTGTGCCAAGAGAGGGGGAAAGCAACTATATCGCGCTTTGACAGAAACTATTAAGCAATTAGGACTACAAGAACGAGTCAAAATTGAACTAACTGGCTGTCAAAAGCAATGTAAAAATGCTCCTAGCTTGATTTTGATGCCAGGCAAAGTTAAGCACGCTTATGTTAATCCTAATGATTTGACTTCTTTGTTAAAAGCTCATTATTTATAGTAATTGGCATTGGTCATTAGTTCTTTGTTTTGACTCTCCTAAACCCTTATCTGCTTACACCCTCACACCCCTACAAATTTAAAAAAATAAGGAGGCAATTATGGCACAAGTTATCTTCTACGAAAGAACAGGCTGCATCAATAATGCCAAGCAAAAAGCTTTACTATGGGCTTCGGGGCATGAAGTTATAGCCCACAACATATTTGAAACCCCTTGGACAGCAGCTAATTTACGTCCTTTCTTTGGCGATCGCCCTATTACTGAGTGGTTTAATCCCACTGCACCAAGAATCAAATTGGGTGAAATAGTCCCTGCCAATCTAGATGAAGCTACAGCCCTCCAGCTAATGATTGAAGATCCTTCACTAATTCGTCGTCCCCTAATTCAGGTTGGAGATGTTTATCAAATAGGATTTAATCGCCCTCAAATTGATGCTTGGATAGGCTTGTCATCACCAAAAGGTTTTGAGAAATTAGAAACTTGTCCTCGGACTCATTAGAGTTAGTATTTTGTCCTTTGTCGTTGGTAATTTGTTTTTTACTAACGACAAATGACTAATGACCAAGGACTAATAACTAATGACCAAGGACTAATAACTAACAACTAAATTAATTATTCTTCCAATTCTAAGATCTTCTGTAACTTAAGGCGATCGCCAGACTTGACGGAAAAGCGACTATTTTCAATATCTCGAATCCAGCTTTGGCTTTTACCAAGTTGTTGCGCCAATTTTCTCTGGCTAATGCCCAAATTTTTGCGAGCAATGGAAATTTGTTCACCACTGAGATGGGATATGGTTTTAGTTGAATTTTTGCGACGGGTTTTGCGTTGTTTTTTATTCTCCCAAAGAGATAGTTGCTTATCCCATTCTGGTGGTAATTCAAAATATAAAATACGAGCTTTCATTAATAAATTCCATTTTCCTGGTGGTGCTGAGTCGGTAATACTGGTTTCATTGCAACCATCGTTAATCCAAAACTCCATCGCTTCTTCTGCATCATCAGGAATGGCAGCTAATCTCGCCCATAAAGGTTGAATTTTGGTAGGGTAAGTAACGGGATCAAAAATTGCCTTAATTTGGTAATGATAGAGAACTTCTAAGTCACTCTCAAATCTACGTAACATTCGCTTTCGTTTTTCTCTATGCAATGAAGCCTCTCGAACTTTTGCCTCTCCATACGCCACATACATTAATCTGGGAATAGTAACCCGTTGTTGTTTACCCATTTTGGTTTTAAATAGCAACCAAAGCATCATCCTTACCGTCCCTTCGTGTTGATGCCAAATAGTCATCACTGTAGTTAACAAAAATTTGGGCAAAGTACCATATTGATAATAAGCAATGTATTTTTTATATCCTTGTTTGTTAAGAAAATATTCTGCCCATATTCCTGCTCTAATTCTAAAGGTCATCCCTACCAGATGTTTATAACCATGATCGTCTTCTTGAAAGTGGTTTTCAATCTCTTCTAAATGCCAAACACGGTCTTCTGGTACAGCAAAAGAGGCGATCTTTCCTTGTCGAGGCCAATCAATAGTAGTCAGAAGTTTACAAGGTTGTTGAACCAGAGTTTTAATTAAACTCAGTTTAGCTGCTTTACTTAAATCTTTGCGTTTGTCTAAACCTAAATAAGTTTCAATTTGCTTGTTGTCGATCGCAAATTCTTGTTCCCAAGGTCTTTCTAAACTTGTAACCAAAGCAGCAAAGATTAGATGCATGGCTGCTGCACGAATATCCATTGCTTCGAGAGTCGAATCTGCATCTTGTAAACTAAGAATTTCAGGACGATTGGAACTAACGTTCTCAGTTAATCTAAACTCAATCTTACCTTTACCCTGTTTGACCTGACGCTCAAAATAAAGTTTATTATTAGGATCGGTCTGCCAAGGAACAACTGCCCCCTTAGCTAACACATTGCAAGCTTCCCAAATAACCATTGAAGAGGCGATCGGATTATTATGACCATTAGCAAAAAGATGATGGGTATTCAAAACTCTTGGTTCAGCTTTATATCTACCTTTCTTAGTAGGTAAAGGCAGAGGCAAACTATCAGGACAACTGCTAACACACAGAGGTTTAGCATTTTTGTCTTCACAGTTATTGCATAGACCAGGTTCTACCCAATGGTCGTTCTTTTCATCTATTTGAATTGCACCCGTTGGACATTCAGGTACACAAACACCGCACTGGATGCAACTTTGGGGGATTGTATAAGCCATAGTTAAGTTTATTTTGGGTATTATTTTGCTGACAAAAACTATGTAAAGTATGCAATTAATTATTTAATTTTTAAATGGCAAACTATATCTATACCGATGTCAAAAAATAATGACATAAAAAAAATTGAATAATTTATTACAATCCAATTTCAACTTTATTAATCAGGCATTACTACAAGTTTGATTTATTTAATTGACGTTGAAGTTTATTTTCATCAATGATGCCATAGACTTATTTGATCAAATTGTTAAATTTGATATATTTTATCTTATTAAATTTAATCTTTATGTTTATTTTATAATCGACGTTTTGAATATTTAGATTAATAAAAATATATATAAAATTTCAAATTAAATACAGTTATTAATATTTTTTATAAAGTGATGAGAAAAAAGACAAAAAATATGCTTCGTATTTTATACAAGGGCGTGTAAAAATATAAATGTTTTTTGCCTTTAAATTCTATCTTATATCTTTTTGCTTAATTAATACCTAGTATTAGTAGTTTTATCTACTATTTTTGTATTTGGATTCCATTCCCTAATTAAGTGCCTTATCACATCATTCATCGACAAATGAAGTTCTTCACAATAAATTTTGAGCTTAAGATATTCTGCTTCTGTTAGTCTCAAACTAAATCTTTTCATGGCGTTAAAATAACATCATTTTGATGTTATCGAATGGTTGCAAAATTCAATTTGTTTAATAAATGGCATCATTTTGACGCCACTTTGATGTCAATACTTTTCCTGATGCTGTGATTAACATTATTTATATCATTAACGTTCTGATAGACTTAAATCAATTGAACATATTCATATTTATTAGATTTTATTAAAAATGTACTCAACTACCACAAACCTTAATTGGTAATGCAGAGATATTATACTGGGAGTGAAGAGGTGAGTATTTCTGGGTTAGAACATGGGTATTTTAAGCTTAGGAGATGAGTATTTATTTGTCATATCTGAATTGTAGAGGTTGTCTCCCGTCAGATTTAAATTCCAAAAGTGATAAAAAAAAGTTAATAAATTCATGCACCACAGGAGAAGATTCATTTTTTCGCCAGGCTAAAGCGAGTTTGAGTGTGAGAAAATTGCCACTCAAAGGTCGATAAACTACTCTTTTCGCACTTAGGCTTTTCAAAGCCGAGAGAATAAAGGTAATTCCTACACCAGCTGCTGCCAAACCTAGACGAGTTTGACCTAGTTCTGCTTCTTGGACGATATTGGGGAGAAATCCTACTTGCTCACAACATTGGATAAAATGAGCATAAAGAACAGGTGCAAGCGATCGCGGATAAAATATTAGTGGTTCGTTAGCTAGAGATTGAAGTGATATTTGTTTTTGTCTAGTAAGACGATGAGACGAGGGCAGTGCAGCTAGATAAGTTTCTTCATATAAAGGGTGTACAGACAGCGATGGTTCGCGGATGGGAAGATAAACAAATCCCACATCAATACGGTGAGTGCGTAAAGCTTCAACATTAGTTTCTGTCCCAGCACTGGTTAGGATTAAATCAACTTGGGGATAATGCTCTCTGTATGTTTTAAAAATATTGGGCGCGAGACTATACAGAGTTGCTTCAGTAAATCCCACTCTCACAACCCCCATTTGTCCATCAGCTACTTGTCTAGTAACTTGAATCCCTTCCTCCATCTCCTGCAAAATTCGGTGTGCTGTTTCTAAGAATTTTTTACCTGCCATTGTTAACCGACAAGAGTGTTTTGTGCGCTCTAACAGTTGGATCTTGAGGCTATCTTCTAATGCTTGAATTTGTTTACTTAAGGCAGGTTGGCTTAGATGTAAAGACTCGGCTGCTCGACCAAAGTGCAATTCTTCAGCAACGGCGATGAAATATTTAAGTTGACGCAATTCCATGTGACTTGTTTAGTAATAACTATAAGTTATTAAGCAATAGCTAATCGGAAATAACAACCCTTTGAATGCCTTTTAAGATAGGAATTAAGAAATTATTTCAGGTTTGAAATAGTTAGACAAAATTATACACAATTCATTTCTTAATAACATTGTTTACCAGGAAAAAACTATGAAAGGTTTAATTTTTGGCAGTCTTTCCATGCTTATAGTTGTAGTTGCTAGTCCTTTATCTGCTAATGCTGCTACTCCCGTCAATTTAGTTAACTTAGCTCGTAATGGTTACTTCCAAGAGCAAGGTATTCCTAGTCATTTGGCTTTAAAGAGGGAGATCGCGCTGGGAGAAGTTAAGGGAAAAAGTTTGGTTCAGGCTGCTATTGAGGCAAATAGAATTGATGCCCAACTAATGGATGATACCAGTTATGTCAGATCTGTTGATCAACAACTCGAGTTCCTAATTAAATCTAATTGAAAATAATGTAAGGATTAAATGTGGATTAGATTAGGACTGATTATCGCGATCGCGACTAGCGTTATCTCTTTTACCCAAGACAATTTGGTTCAGGCACAAGGTTCTCAACTCCAATTGCATCACATCACTCTTTCTGTTAAAGATGTTGATCGTGTTTCTCAATGGTATGTAGAAATACTGGGATTTACACAGAGCGATCGCTTTACTCTTACTCGTCCTGATGGTCAACAAATCCAGGTGGCTCGCATTGAATTGCCTGGGTTGAAAATGAATATTTCTCAATTTGATAATTCTATCACTCCTGATCGCAATGGAGAACATCAAGGCTGGCGACATATTGCTTTGCAAGTTGATAGTGTCGATCAAAATTATCAACGTTTACAGGCGCAGGGAGTAGAGTTTTTGGGTGAACCATTTACTTACAACCCACCAGGGTATCGTATTGCGTTTTTTAAAGATCCTGAAGGGAATATTTTAGAACTTTATCAAGATTTGTGACCGAAGCAATTTTAGATTTTAGATTTTAGATTTTAGATAATGATGAATCAACTTCTCAACTATAAAACTGTAATTACTGGAAGCAGTGAAGGTATTGGATTTGGTATTGCTGAAGCTTTTGCTCGTAATGGTGCTGATGTTTGGCTTGTTGGTCGTGATTTAAGCAAGTTAAAACAGACTCGTGAAAAGTTACAACAATACGGTGTCGATGTCAAAACAACGGCGATCGATTTATACACTGAAGGAGCTTCAAATAAGCTTGCTCAAATGATTCGCGAACAATGGGAATCTGTTGATGTGCTGGTTAACAATGCTGGACTTTCGATCTTTACACCATTTTCAGAAGTCTCACCAGCAGAATTTGAAGCCCAGTTAACTCTTAATGTGCGTGTTCCTTATCAACTAACTCAAGCTTTACTCCCACAATTACAGGTAGCACAAGGAAAGATTATTAATATTTCTTCCTATTTCGCCCAAAGATCGATTCCCGTTAGACCTGCTACTGCTTATTCTCTTACTAAAGGTGCAATCAACTCCTTTACCAAATCCTTAGCTTGTGAATTAGGTTCTGAGGGAATTCGTGTCAATGCGATCGCTCCAGGGGCAACCAAAACACCACTCCATGCTCGCAATACTCAAAAGTTATCTCCAGAAGCCAAGAAAGTACTAGATGAATACTTGCAAGTATCTTACCCTCTGCATTCAATGGGAGAGCCAGAGGATATTGGCAACATGGCAGTTTATCTAGCATCTGATGCAGCGAAATGGATCACAGGTGCAATTTTTAATGTCGATGGTGGACTGACGACTAATTAAAGTCAAAAGTCAAAAGTCAAAAGTCAAAAGTTAATAAGTTAAGAAGTTGTAGATTGACATCGCTCAAAAAAAATGAAACAAGTTGAGAAACCAATCGTATCGACGAATCCTACTCCGACGGTGAATGTTCCACTGGTGATCATAGTTTTATCGCTTTGTGGTTTATTCGTTCGCTGTCAGGTTTTCTTACCAATCCCACTTGTTCCTATAGTCAGTCAAGCTTTTGATGTATCTGAGTTATCAGCAGCTTGGGTGGGAAGTGCTTATAGTTTTGCTTACGCTGTCGGTTTTTTGGTCTTTGGCTCACTTTGCGATCGCTATGGTCGAAAAAAAGTTTTAATTACAGGACTCCTAGCCTTAATTCCCCTTACGTTGGTTACAGGCGCAAGTTTATCATTCCCAATGTTGATTTGCTTACGAACCATTCAGGGGTTTGCAGGTAGGGTGTTGACTTTGTGAAAAATAGCTCAAAGTAATTTCATACACTTTCTC
>CAYMWC010000107.1:0-18383 GCA_964393695.1 uncultured Pleurocapsa sp. | reverse complement strand
AGTGCTAGATAATTTTGGCACTGAATATGTAATTAATTTTGCTTAGGTACTTATATGACTTTTAAATATTCTTTAGAATTGCTATAAAAACTAATTACGATCAGCTTTGTTTTCGCTAATGTGGCTGATTGTTTCACCTAAAAGAAGGTCTACTTCGTTTTTACTATTATCACTAGCATTAATATATTGTTTCAGCTTGGAAGTAGTTACTACTAGTTTTTTAAGCATAATTTGAATTAGCTTGGTGTCTTTTTGGGTTTGTGGCGCGCTATTTTGGTTAATTAAATTAATTTCTCGCAATAATAATTTATTCAGATTATCAATCTCGCTAAAAATTTGATTTGTATTGTAACTTGATTGTTTTAGTCGCTGTATTTTTGATTTTGCTAAAGCGAGATTTTCATTGATTTTATTTAGTTGAGTAAATCCAGTTTGAATAGTATAAGACTGCTCTTTTAATTTTGCTTTGGAGAGGGATAAACCCACATGGAAACCAATTTGCCTAAAATATTCAATTTCCTCTGCTTCCCACTCTTTATAACTAAAACATTGATGGGCTACTAATAAACCATAGATTTTGCCGTTATCCCAATTGATAGGGGCAACCAAATTTGATTTAACCCCAATTTTGGCTAAATTATCTGTATAACAAGGAGTCATTCCCGCTTCATAGATATTAGAAGTTGCCCGTACTCTTCCCTGCTGATATTGATCGAGATAGCGGTATTCAAAACAAGGATCTTTAATTACACTGCCTAAAATCGACGCTAAGGCGGGAATAGTGGCTTCAGCGACAATTTCTCCCATACTTTGAGTTTGTAAGCCATAAACTACCACGCGATCGCAGTTTAATAATGCTTGTGCCTTGTCTACTCCTAACTGCAATACTTGCTCAAAAGTTATCGCGCCGTGAATTTCTTGAGTGATGCCCGTAATCATTTGCTGGGCTTTTTCTTGGTTTTGTAGGCGATTTTCTAATTTTAGGTATTTTTTAGACTCAAACAATCTTTCTATTGTCCAATCTGCCATCTGGAGTACAAATTCTACTTCTGGCTGTTTCCATTGACGAATTTTGGAACATTGGTGCATAACCAATAGCCCATACAGAGAGTTGTCAAAGCGAATTAAAGGTACAACTAAGTTAGATTTAACATCCAGTTTTTCGAGATTTTCTACATAACAGGGATTCATGCCTGCTTCTCGAATATTGGTAATTGCTCGAACTCTGCCTTTCTGATATAGACCGATGTATCTTTCTTCAAAACAGCTATCTTGAATCGTTTTTCCCAAAACCTGAGCAAAACCTGGGGTGACAGCTTCAGCCACAATTTTGCAGAGTGATTCTGACTGTAGACTATAAACTACAACGCGATCGCATTCTAGGGCTTGATAAATAATTTCTACACTAGTCTGAAGTATATCTGCTTCGTGATTATTACAATTACGTAATTTTTTAATGATTGCCGTGGGCAGAATGTTGGAGTTTTTCCCATTTGACGCAATATCTGACAATGGTACTGATGGCTGAATAGACATAAAATTATAGTGTTTTTGTATTAAGAGTTTGAAACTAAACAGTTCGGCAAATTATTTTGCTCAATAGAAAATTTAAAATCAGCCAATTTGACTGTACTTGGTATAGTTATTACAATTCGATTTATGTATAATTACTGAAATTTTAACTTATTTAAACAATAAATTCTGTGGCGATCCTGACTATTTGCCAAAGTAAAAAACTAATAATTAACTACTTATCAAGAACAACTCTCAAAAAACACTTGCTCAGTTTGGTAAACTCCAAAAACTTCTCAAAATGAACATTATGCCCACTATTTTTGACGATATTAAGATTCGCTTGCGGACACAAATTGGCAATTTCTCGATTAATAGCAACAAATTTGCTGTCTAGTTCACCGACTACAAGTAAGAGAGGAATTTGAATGTTTTTTAGTTGTGACCACAAAGAAGGTTGCCTTCCTAATCCCAGGTAGCGCAGGGATTTGGCTAATTTTACAGAATTATTATTTAATCTTCTGATAAGTGCCTGCTGAAAATTGGGATGTTGCGCAAAAGAGGAAAATAAAGGCTGACTGTACCATTGCTGCAAAAAATTAGCCAAATCTTGAGATTCTAGTTGTTTTGCTAATTGTAAATCCTGTTGGATACGGCGATCGCGCTCTGGTTGAGTTTTTAAGCCTGGAGAAGCAGATTCTAAAACCACTCCCAGAAAATACTGAGGAAAACAAATAGTCAAATATAAAGCAATTCTCCCCCCCAGAGAATAGCCTACTAAAAAACATTGCTGAATATTTAATTGTTCTAGTAAGGCAATTAATGCTTGAGCTAAGTTGGGCAGATGATAATTAATATCTTGCTTAACTTCTGTTTGACCATGACCAGGTAAATCCAAAACCAGACAACAAAACTCTGGTGAAATCAAGTCAATTACTGCTAAAAAATCTTGACTATTCCCCAAAAAACCATGAAGAAACAAAATTACAGGTTTCTGGCGATCTGTAAGGGTACGCACAGCGTAATCGCCAATAATAGAATAGTTAAATGAATAATCGTGGCTCAAATGATGACTGATGACTGATGACTGATGACTGATGACTAACCAAATTGTTTGGGATAAAGTTGTCTCCAAGACAAAATTTGTTCTAGTTGTGCTGCTAGCGCAATAACAGTTGCCTCAGAATTAGGCTTGCCGACTAATTGGACTCCCAAGGGAACTTGATTGCTATCAAAGCCTGTGGGAATATTGACTACAGGCTGTCCTGAAACATTAAATGCTGGACAGGGAAAAATCCAATTGAGAATACGTTGAAAAGTATCTTCTGGACTCAAATTTGCCCATTCACCAATTTTAATAGCTGGATGCATATAAGTTGGCACAAGTAAAACATCAATTTGAGCAAATAAACTAACTAATTGTCTGGCAAATAACTGTAACTCAGTTACGGCTTGTAAATATTCACCCCCAGTCCCAGATTGAGTAAGCACCCACTGATTCATTGGACTCAATGCCTCTGGAGGAATGCCTGAAGCTGCTACTGCCGTTGCCCAAACAGTTGTAAAGGGTTCAATTATTAAACTTAAATTGATCGCCTGAGGAATAAGCGTATGTCCGAGAGATTCTAATTGTTGCACAATTTTAGCTATACTCTGTTGGCATTCTGGAGAAGGTTCACCTAACGGTAACAAAGCAGTAACAAAACCAATTTTCAGAGGGGGGACTTGCTGTTGGGCTGCGGTTAAAAAAGGAATTTCTGGTTGGGCTAACCAATAGGGATCTCCCGTTACATAACCAGAAGCAATATCCAAAAATGCTGCTGCATCAGCTACAGTACGGGCAAGGATACCATGAGTTGCCATCCCACTCAAGCGATCGCCTACAGGAGCAAAAGAAATTCGACCCCGACTAGGTTTAATACCTACTAGACCACAACAAGCAGCAGGTCCTCTAATCGATCCTCCCGCATCTCCGCCCAGGGCAATCGGACATAACCCCGCAGCCACAGCAGCAGCCGAACCACCACTAGAACCACCAGGTGTATAGTCGAGATTCCAAGGATTACGAGTGGGTGCAAAGCCTTCAGGTTCGGTATAAGGAAAAGAACCTAATTGTGAGGTGGCAGTTTTGCCTAAGATAATAAATCCCGCTTCTTTAATTTTAGTTACTACCCCCTCGTCATATTTAGCTATTTGGTCTTTTAAAGCAGCAATTCCATAGGTAATCGGCATATTTGCTACCGATTTCAGGTCTTTAATTCCAATAGGAACACCAAAAAAAGGTGGGAGATAGCTAGTATCTAAGGTTTGAGATAATTGTTGAGTTTTTTCTCGGGCATCAGCGATCGCGCTTTCTTTCGCTATATAATAAAAACTACTTAGACTGGGGTTATATTGTTCAATTCGCTCTAAATATAATTCTGTTAATTCTAAAGGCGTAATTTGACGCTCTTTGATTAGTTGGGCTTGCTCTAGTGCCGAAGCGAAAGCTAGATCCAAAGAATTTTTTAAAGGCATATTTAAAATTACGGTTAGTTGCTAATTTGTTTACTATATACGTCTGTTGTAAATTTCTATCTAAATGATCCTTGAGTTCTATCAAATCAATCAATGGCTTGCGACAAATAAAGCATCCAAAATAAATTCATAACCGCCAACTGAATTGATTTAAAAGCTGATTAATTTTAGTCTCCGTTTGTTCGACACTCCATCCTAGCCCGTTAACTTCAATCGGACGTGTAGCAACTACTTATAGGTTATAGGTTATATAGCTCTGCCACTTTTAGGATCAAAAATAAATAAATGTTCCCAAGGAAATTGAACCATCAGGCGATCGCCTAGTTGTCCTTGCCAATGAGCATTTGTTAACAGATTAAGTGCTAGATTAGATTCTGGAACAGTTGCTTTAACTAAAGTTTCTCTACCCAATGGTTCAACCAAAGCAACCTCTAAGACTAGCAAGTCTGTGTGATCATTTAATTCCGATTCTCCAGACACAAGAATAATATTTTCAGGACGAATACCCAGGTCAAATTTTTGTCCCTGACTAGGTTGTAATCTTTCGATGATTGTCGAGTTTAACTGTAGAGTTTGATTATTAAACAGAATAAACCGCCCCTGATCGTAAGTTACAGGCACAATATTCATCGGCGGATTGCCCAAAAAGCCAGCTACCATACTATTTATAGGCTGCGCATATATAGCTTGAGGGCTACCGATTTGCTGTACTTTACCCTCGTCCAAAACTACGATCTGATCGGCTAAAGTCATCGCTTCTACCTGATCGTGGGTGACATAAATTGTCGTGATACCCACCCGTTGATGTAACTGCTTTAATTCTGCCCTGGTATCATCCCGTAGTTGAGCATCCAAGTTAGATAAAGGTTCGTCTAACAAAAACACTTGCGGTTTACGGGCGATCGCTCTACCTAAAGCAACTCGTTGTTGTTGTCCTCCTGATAGCTGTTTGGGTTTACGTTTGAGTAAATGTTCAATATCGAGTGAGCGAGCTACTTCCTGAACTCTTCTGGCGATCGCTTTCGGTTCTTCGCGACGCATTTTTAACCCAAAAGCCAAATTATCTGCCACGCTCATGTGAGGATAGAGTGCGTAATTCTGAAAAACCATCGCTACATCTCTCTGACGTGCAGGTAAATGATTAACCAATTGCTCACCAATATATAGTTCCCCCTTGGTAATAGATTCCAAGCCAGCGATCGTTCTTAGTATAGTCGATTTACCACAACCTGAAGGGCCGACTAACACCCAGAAAGCGCGATCGGGAATATCAAAAGTAATATCGGCAATTGCCGTCACGTTACCAAATTGACGAGTAATTCCCTGAAGACTAACTTGAGCCATGAGTTGACATCCTCGTAAATATTTAAGTTTTGCAGAAATTATATTGTGGATTTTGAAAAACCGTTGTTAAAATAGCCTTGTTTTCTCGGAAAATAATAACTGCTGATGTCTAGAACCTCTGCTGTGTTACGGGATGGAACTATCCTTAATAATCGTTATCGAATTGTTAGGCAGATTGGTCAAGGTGGTTTTGGTAGAGCTTACCTAGCCGAAGATACCCATCGCTATCGAGAATTATGTGTTCTCAAAGAATTTGCGCCTCAAGTAGAAAGCGATCGTGAATTAAACAAGGCAGAAGATTTATTTGAAAGAGAAGCAGGGATACTTTACAAACTTCAACATAAACAAATCCCGAAATTTGAAGCTTTATTACAAACTCGTATTGATGGTAGGCGATCGCTATTTTTAGTCCAAGAATATATCGAAGGCGAAAGTTACTGGGAATTACTAAAAAGAAAAGGCAGATTAACCGAGACGGAAGTTAGCAATATGATTTGGGAATTACTCCCTGTTTTGGATTATATTCATGCTTCTAAATTAATTCATCGCGATATTTCCCCCGATAATTTGATTCATCGCGACTTAGATGGCAAAACCGTGTTAATAGACTTTGGCTGTGTCAAAATTGCTGCCAATGCTGTTTCTCAATCTACAGGACAATCAGTGACTTTAATCGGCAAAAAAGGCTATTCTCCCGATGAGCAAATCCGTCGTGGACAAGCTTTCCCCTGTAGTGATTTATATTCTTTAGCAGTAACTGCCATAGTTTTATTGACTGGAAAACAGCCAGATGAATTATACGATAGTCATGCAGGTAAGTGGAATTGGGAGTCTTATGCCAAGGTTAGTCTAGGTTTAAGTAAAGTTTTAAATACCATGTTGGCATATAAACCTTGCGATCGCTATCAGTCCGCAGATCGGGTACGTCAAGTATTGACCAAAGAAAATAATTCAATTGTTAATAGTTTTATTTCTCGTATTCGTACTCTCATAGTTGCACCAGGAGACAAGGAAGATTCTGCTTATCCTAGTAATTTTACTTCTCAAATACATCATGGTATTTCCCATCTAAGAAGTAAAGCCGTAACTCTATCTCGGCAAGTTACTCATATTCCTACTCAAGTTGATTTTAAAAGGGTTAAACCCTGGCAATGGGGTATGATTACCGCAGGTGTACTCCTGATTCCAGGTTTAATTAGCTTTTCTGTAATTATCGATAGAATAAATTTGAACTCCCACAAAAGTGACCAGCATCCTTTAGTTAGTAAAAGTGAAAACAATTTACAACAGGACATATATCAGCGAATTCAAGCTTTAGATCTTAATGCTGGGGCATTTTATAACAAGGTAGATAATGTTTTTCATCAACAATATCCCGAATTAAAAGGAGTACAACTAACAGAAAAACCTGAACATCAAAATTATCGCCAGATTTGGTATAAAATCGCTAACAATTTATTAAATAAACAAGAAAGACATAGACAATAAGAATTCTAATTTTTTCCAATTCGGGATTTTTGTAATTAATTGAAATACATATTTGATAAAATAAATTGGTATTAGTATTGGCAAAATTATAGGTGTAAATAATTTGAGCGTTCTCCAACAGGCTGAATTACTGAGAGTAAAAGCCAATTCAAAGCTCAACCCAAAAGTCAAATCTACATTAGGGCAATTTTTTACTCCCCATCCTATAAGTTTATATATGGCTTCTTTATTCCATAAAATCAAAGGGGAGGTCTCGCTGCTAGATCCTGGATGTGGTTCAGGCTCACTCACGGCAGCCTTTGTCGATGAGTCTCTAAGAAGAAAAAAAATAAGCTCTATAAATATTCATGCTTTTGACCTTGATCCAGTCATCGAGCCTTTTATTGATGAAACTCTGTCACTATGTATTGAAAAATGTAAAAAACATGATGTCTCAATCAACGCAAATTTCATCTTAGATGACTTCATTTTCAATAAGACAAAAAATTCAGGATTATTCGCAAGACAAGAGAGTAGCTACAGTCATGTAATAATGAATCCACCCTACAAAAAAATAGCTAGTACTAGCAATCACAGAAAAGCTTTGGACAAAGTGGGAATATCAACAGTAAACCTATACACAGGTTTTGTGGCACTTGCATTACGGCATCTAAAGGAAGGTGGTGAATTAGTAGCAATTATTCCCAGATCTTTTTGTAATGGTCTTTATTATCAACCATTTCGTGAATTTATTCTTCATGAAACAGCCATTAAACATATACATATTTTTGATTCGCGTTCCCAAGCATTTGCTGATAATGATGTACTTCAAGAAAATATCATTATTCACTTAATTAAAGGAGTGAAACAGCAGGAAGTAACAATTACATCTAGTCCTATTGCCGACTTTGAAATTGATGAGTCAACTCAAAGCATTACAGCAACAGATCAAACAATTCGTACAGTTCCGTTTACGGCAATAGTTAAATCAAATGACAAGGGGAGATTTATCCATATTGCAGCTAATGAAAGAGATCAGGCAGTAATCGACAGATTGTCTTTTTTTAACTCAACCTTGAGTGATATTGGGCTTCAAGTCAGTACAGGCGCAGTAGTCGACTTCAGGCTAAAAGCAGATTTACGACCAGACATCGAAACTGGTGCTGTCCCTCTAATATATCCAACTCATTTAAATGGAGGGGTAAATTGGCCTAAAGATTCCAAAAAGCCAAACGCTATATCAGTATCAAATAAGTCTAGAAGTTGGCTTTGGGAAAATTTAGGTGATTTTGTAATTGCTAAACGGTTTACTAGTAAGGAAGAGAAACGTAGGATTGTCGCTGCACATTACGACGGCTCATTACCTAGTGAATTAATTGGTTTTGATAATAAGCTAAATGTGTTTCACAATTTTAAGCAAGGTTTTGCAAAAGATGTGGCTCTCGGTCTTTATGTCTATTTAAACAGTACCTTGCTAGATAAATATTATCGATTGTTTGGTGGACATACTCAAGTAAATGCTACTGACTTAAGAGCTATTCGATATCCCGATCTCGAATCATTAAAGCTTATGGGTAATCGGGTTCTCAGTAGAGAACAGACATCTCAATGTTGGCAGTGCGCGTTACCCGTATCTTGGTTATCACAAAAACAAATTGATGAAATATTAGAAGAGCAACTGGCTAAAATGGCAGGTAATGATAATAATCCTTTAACTACTCAGGAAAAGATTGATCAAGCGTTAGAAATATTAGCTTTATTGGGAATGCCAAAAGCGCAGCAGAATGAGCGATCAGCACTTACTTTATTATCTCTAATCGCTCTCAAACCCAATGATTCATGGGCTGATTTGAAACGACCAATGATTGGTGTTACTCCAATTATGAATTGGTGCGAAGAATTCTATGGAAAAAAATATGCCCCTAACACTCGTGAAACCTTCCGACGGCAAACGCTTCATCAGTTTATTACTGGTGGGCTTTGTCTTTATAACCCTGATAAACCAGATCGGCCTGTGAACAGCCCCAAAGCTTGTTATCAAATTACTACTGAGCTTTTTGATGTTCTGGTTAAATATGATACTGATGAATGGGAACCATCTTTAGCAGATTGGCTTAAACTTCGACCTACTTTGATAACTCAGTATGCCAAAGAACGGGAAATGGAAATGATTCCTTTAATTTTGGATGACGATACGGAGATTAAGCTCAGTCCAGGAGGTCACAGTCAGTTAATACGGGATATTGTGACACAGTTTGGACCTCGTTTTGCACCTGGTTCAGAAGTGATTTATCTAGGTGATACTGGAGCTAAAGAAGATTTTTTTAGGAGAGAAAGATTAGCTGAGTTGGGCGTTACAGTTGATAGAAAGGGAAAGTTACCAGACGTTATTCTTTACTGGTTTGAGAAGGATTGGTTGTTATTGATTGAATCTGTTACCAGTCACGGTGCTGTAGACAGCAAACGTCACAATGAACTATCTACACTTTTTGCAGAAGCAAACCCTGGTCTTATCTATGTAACTGCTTTTCCCGATAGAAAAACTATGGCTAAATATCTAGCAGATATTTCATGGGAAACTGAAGTTTGGACTGCCGATGCTCCAACACATATGATTCATTTTAACGGTGACAGATTTCTTAGTCCTCATGAAAAATAAGCATAAACTTAATACTTCAAATGACAACAAAAGATATTCAATAAACAAGAAAGTATAACGTTAATTCTTGTATGTTATGATTGTGCCAAATTTAGGCAAAATGAACTGATGCTAGCTGCTACTAATCCGCTACAAATTAGCACTGTTACTACCAATAATTTACTCTTAGTTTTTGCTGAATTTCTCGATATAGATGTGAGTGCGGGAGATGCTTCTAGAGATACTCTTACAACTTACACCCGTCAGTTACAACAGTTTCTTAGTTGGTGCGATCGCCGTCAGTTAAATCCTGTCACGATGGTGAAAGATGACATTAAGAAATATCGTCGTTGGATGATTGAGCAAAAGCAATATAAACCAGCAACCATTGCCTTAAAATTAGCCGTAGTTCGTCGTTTTTATCAAGCTGCGGTGGAAAAAGGTTTAATCCCAATTAATCCTGCTGCGGGAGTTAAACCACCACGAGAAAAATCTGATCCAGCAGCAAAAATTACCTATTTAGAACAGGTAGAAGTAGAAACTCTTTTAGGAGTTATTTCCAATGATGGCAGTCTAAAATCTGCTCGGGATAAAGCTTTGTTAGCAATTATGGCTTTGGAAGGTACACGTACTGTAGAATTACACCGCGCAGATATTTCTAGTTTGGTGAGACAGGGACAAAATCTGGGTATTAGAGTCGAAGGTAAAAGAAGCATTCGCGTTGTGCCTCTGACTCCCGATCTTGCCCAGTTATTAGTTAATTACTTGCATCTAAGAGAAACTCAAGGAGAAGTGTTAAAACCAGCTAGACCTTTATTTATCGCTATAGGTAATAATTCCCAGGGTAAAAGAATTTCTCGTCGTGGTATTCGCTTAATTGTTGATCGCTATCTTGAGCAAGCTTCCCTTAAACATACGCCTGGAAGAACTATTTCTGCTCATAGTCTCAGACACACTGCTGGTACATTAGCTCTACGTTCTGGAGCAGAATTACGCCAAGTACAAGATTTATTAGGACACCGCGATCCTCGTACTACCTGTATTTACGCCCATGTAGCCGATCGCTGGGAAAATAACCCTGCACTTAAACTTAAGCTAGATATTCCCTTGGCTTAGATACTAGAACATTATCAAACATTAATCGTTATTGTTACTTGGCATGGTTACAATTAATTTTAGGTAGTATTTTCTTTTTGATTTATCTTCCAATTTATTTACTATACCTCTAAAAAATTCATGCTTCTTGCTTGCACATTACATTTACTCTCTTAACTGGTTACTAACAAGCTAAGCTGTTACGCATTCAAACTGCATATTATTCCTATAAGGAAAAAACTCTTAAACTCTCCCCCAGTCTCCCAGTCACTCAGTCTCCCAGTCACTCATAACAAGTAAATTAAATGATTAACAGCTTAGAAGCTCATCAACAGTATTAAAGCTAATGAACTACTTAATCTTAACTATTGCAGGGATATCAATCGCTATTGGTATCTTTGTGGGTGCATTAATTGTTTGGTTTATTTACTTTTGGCGACGGCGGCAAATTGTCGATAGCTTGATGAAACCAGAAGATTTAGTGGGATTGGTTGGCATTGTCGAATTGCCTTTTGATGCCGATACTAAGGGGAAAATACGAGTTGATGTCAAAGGTTCAATGGTAGATTTGCCAGCCTTAACCGACGATCAACAGGGATTTAAGTTAGGCGATCGCGTTTTAATTATTCAAATGCAAGCTAATAAAGTCTGGGTAGTAAGGAATGAGTAGGGGACGGGGCTTATAAAGGGGCGAATTCGATTCGCCCCACAGCCCCTCCGCAAGGCTTGCGCCCAGTAGAGAGAGTAGAGGAGGGATTAGAATCATAAACAACAGGTATGACTCGTTTAATCGAATATATTAAGGAAATAATTATGGAAATACAAAATAATGTCGAGAATTTGGCAAATATAGAGATACAAGAAACTATAATTGCACAATTTCCCCAAGTAAGACAGGAAAATAATCCTAATAACCCTTTATTTACTTTTCTGCCCATATCTTTAGGTATCTTTGGCATCATCTTTTTAGTTTGGTTTCTAAATTCTTTTTTATGTGTCTGCAAACCCAATGAGGTAGTAATACTTTCAGGTAGAAAACGCCAAACTAAAAGTGGACAAGAACTAGGGTATCGAGTCTTGGCAGGTGGCAGAGGAATTCGGATTCCAATTTTAGAAACCATTAAACGTATTGATGTAACTACAATGGCTGTACCAGTCAAAGTTACCAACGCTTATGCTAAAGGCGGTACACCATTAGATATTCAGGCGATCGCCAATGTCAAAATATCCAGCGATCCCCAAGTTGTCGGTAATGCCATTGAACGTTTTTTAGATCAAGATCGCAAAGAAATTATCCGAGTTGCCAGAGAAACTCTAGAAGGTAATTTACGGGGAGTCGTGGCTACTCTTACCCCAGAAGAATTAAACGAAAACCGTTTGGAGTTTTCCGAAAGGATTGCTTCTGATGTTAGTCGGGATTTAATTAAGTTGGGGTTACAGCTAGATATTCTCAAAATTCAAACCATTGCCGACAACGTCGATTATCTTAATTCCTTGGGGCGTAGACAGATCGCCTTAGTCATTAAAAATGCCGAAATTGCCGAATCTAATGCCTTGAGTGCAGCCGAACAAATCGAGGCACAATGCGAAGAAGAAACCGCAGTGGCGATCGCTCAAGATCGGATTGTGATTCAAGATAAACAAAACGAACTGAGAAAAATTACCGCAGAATTAGAACAAAAAGCGAGATCAGAAGAAGAACGAACCAGCGCAGCAGCTTTAGAGGCGGAAGCCAAGGCACAACAACTATTACAAACAGTGCGATCGCAGTTAGAACGATTACGCCTAGAGGCAGATCAAGTTTTACCTGCTGAAGCAGATCGAGTCGCGAGAGGTTTATTAGCCAAGGGAGAAGCAGCAGCCTTAAAAGAAAACGCCGAAGCAGCAGCCTTGGTTAACGAAATGCTAGGGGAAGTCTGGCAGTTAACAGGGAAAGATGCTAAAGAATTATTCTTAATTCAACAACTAGAAACCGTTTTAGAACAAGCAGTGGCTATTCCCGAAAGACTTAAGCTGGACAAAGTAAACGTAATTGATAACGGTGATGGTAAATCCCTGGCTAGTTTGGTTAATGTTTATCCTGAAATCATCGCTCAATTCCTCAATAGCGTTAAAGATACCCTGGGAATTGATGTTATTGGAACTCTGAATTCAAAAAACAGTCATCAGTCATCAGTCATCAGTCATCAGTTACCAGGGAAAACAAATAACGAAACAACACCTAAAGCCTAGTGCAAGCGTGCCTAATCAGTAATCAGTAATCAGTAATCAGTAATCAGTAATCAAATAATGGAAATTATCGCAACTTTATTAGGAATTTTTGGGCTAGGTACGGGGGCGGGATGGCTTATGATTCGTAATTTTTACTATATTTGTCAACCAAGCGAAATTTTGATTTTTGCTGGCACAAAAACCCGTAGTCATGATGGTCAAGAAATTGGGTATCGATTAGTTAAAGGAGGAAGCAGCATTAGAGTTCCCTTGCTGGAACAAGCTTTTCGGATGGATTTAACCAACATGATCATTGATTTACAAGTGTCTAATGCCTATAGCAAGGGAGGAATACCTTTAACCGTAGAAGGGGTAGCGAATATTAAGGTTGCTGGGGAAGAACCAACTATTCATAATGCGATCGAAAGGTTACTGGGTAAAAGCCGTAATGAAATTGAGATGCTGGCAAAACAAACCCTAGAGGGAAACTTAAGAGGTGTTCTAGCCAGTCTCACTCCTGAACAGGTAAACGAAGACAAGATCGCCTTTGCCAGAAGTTTACTAGATGAAGCAGAAGATGATTTGGAAAAATTAGGGTTGGTATTAGATAACCTGCAAATTCAAAATATCTCCGATGAGGTTCACTATCTAAATTCCATCGGGCGACAACAACAAGCTGAACTATTACGAGATGCCCGTATAGCCGAAGCCACAGCCAAAGCAGAATCTACAATTAAAGATTCGGCAAATAAAAAAGCTACTTCCCTTAGACAAATTAGTCGAGATTTAGAAATTACCAAAGCAGAAGCCGAAAAACGCATTCGTGATGCCGTAACTAAACGAGAAGCCCTAATAGCCGAAGCCGAAGCCGAAGTTGTGGCTAAAGTTGCCAAAGCCGAAGCGGAAGTTGCAGTACAAAACGAACGCATCAAACAGGTAAAACAACAACTGCAAGCGGATGTAGTGGCACCAGCCGAAGCCAAATGCAAACAGGCGATCGCCAAAGCGAAAGGGAATGCTGCTAGTATTATTGAAGATGGCAAAGCTCAAGCAGAAGGTACAAAACGTTTGGCTGAATCTTGGAAAGCAGCAGGGGCAAACGCTAAAGATATCTTCCTGTTCCAAAAATTGGAAGTTCTCATGAAAATGATGGCTGCTGGTGTACCTAATGTCGAAGTAGCCAGCCTAACTGTAGTTGACGGGAAAGATGGTAACAAAGCTGCCCAAATTGCCTCTTTTATTGAACAATTGCGTCAAACTACAGGAGTTGATATTACCCAAGTAGCCCAGAATTTAGCTGGGAATAGCAATGTCAAACCAGCTAAAAAACTAAAAGCTACAGACGTGGAGAATATATAGGCAATCATCATTCTAAATCTTTAATTAAGCAAAATAAGTACCAGTATCGGGAGGAACATCTTGCCAACGTCCATCACCAACTGCCCTCACTGCTTCTTTCAAGCTCAGATCCCCTGTATAAATTGCCTTCCCAACGATCGCCCCAGTCACTCCTACAGACTCTAAACTCAAGAGACTAAAAAGATCGATTAAAGAACTTACTCCTCCAGAGGCAATCACAGGGATAGTAATAGATTCAGCTAATTCCCGCAGTGCTTCAATATTAGGGCCAGAAAGTGTACCATCCCGATGAATATCGGTATAAATAATCGCTGCTACCCCTTGTTTGGTCATTTGTTGGGCAAGGTCAATAGCATTAACTTCAGAAGTCTCTAACCAGCCTCTAGTAGCAACTTTCCCATTACGAGCATCAATCCCCACCACAATTTGATTGGGGAATTCACTACATAATTGAGTGACTAAATCAGGATTTTCAACGGCAATTGTTCCCAAAATAGCTCGTTGTACACCAGTATCTAATAATCTGGATACCCCTGTGCGATCGCGTAAACCTCCTCCTACCTGCACAGGAATATCAATCGCTAAAGCGATCGCTTCTATTACTGCTAAATTAACGGATTTTCCAGCTTTTGCACCATCTAAATCTACTACGTGTAATCTAGTTGCTCCTTCTGCTTGCCATTGACGAGCTACTTCTACAGGATTGTCGTTAAAAATTGCAGCTTGATTATAATCTCCTTGATATAGACGTACACATTTACCATCAAGTAAATCGATTGCAGGGATAACTTCCATAGTGATTTAACTAGTTACGAGAATAAATTTTTTCTGCCCAAAGTTGCACAGATTCAGAGAATAAAGAATGATAATTTTGTAACTCAATGTTGTTCATACCCAGTCGTCGAGCTTTATCAAACAAAGTTACGAGCGATCTCGTTGCTTCTTCGGCTGCACTGGAGGTTTCAGGGTCAACTTTTAGTAAGGCTTCCAATTCTTTTTTAACAGGTACTAGAAACTCATTATGACCACAAGCGACAAAAGGACGCACTGTATCATCTTCCTCTAACAACTGACCTTCAGGGGGAATATAGGTATGAGTACGGGCATCATAAGCTAAAACACTCCCAGTTTCGATATTATAAATCCAACCATAAATCTTAAGTCTACCCTGATGTAGTCTTGCTCTAACTATGGGATAAGTTTTCAGATTTTCAATTTGGATCAGGACGTTTTCAGCGACTAAAACTTCCATTAAATCTTTGCCTTGATAATGAGGATAATTTTCTAGCACCAGACGGCGAGTTGATTCTGCGTGTTTGAGCCAGTCATAAACTAAGGGCATATCTTCTTGTAGCTTATTTAGTTTGAGAAGTCCCTTCATTGCTCCACAGTTGGAATGTCCACAAATGACCACCTGCTCAATACCCAAAGCATTAATGGCATATTCAATCGTGCCACCTTCTCCCCCGTTAGCTGCACCATAGGGAGGAATAATATTACCAGCGTTGCGAATTACAAATAATTCTCCAATATCAGTATCAGTGATTAAATTAGGATCAACTCTAGAATCAGAGCAGGTAATAAATAACACCCTAGGCTTTTGACCATGAGAAAGCTGTTCTAAAAGCTCTTGATGGGTATTGACGTAGGTTTGTCTAAACTTATCTAGACCGCGAATTAACTTTTTCACTGTTATCTAATTTAAAACTTGAAAATTATAGTTCTTATTATCTGACAAAACATCTCCAGGATTAAATTAATGTTCTTAACTTTTTAAACAAAAAAACAGTCTTGCATAATCGCTTGACGAAGTAAAACTTTATACTTAGCCGAGCTAATAACATACGAGCCAAATCTTTCTAAATGAGAATTTTGCAGTTGAGCGTCAAATAAAAGATATTTCTTACCGCGTAAATGCTCTACTAATTTTACCATTGCCACTTTAGAACCTTCGCTAAGACGATAAAACATCGATTCACCAATAAATGCCCCTTTAATCGCAATACCCAATATTCCCCCTGCCAATTCATCTCCCTGCCAAGTTTCAAAACTATGCGCCCATCCTGCTTGGTGTAAAGCCAAATATATTTGCATTAACTCTTCAGAAATCCAAGTAGTTTCACGCTCAGCACACCCTTGGCATACAGCTTCAAAATCTCGATTAATTGCTACCGAAAAACGTTCTTGATTTAATACCCTTTGTAAAGATTTTGGATAACGAAAGCGATCGTCTAAGGGAACTAAGGTACGCTGACGACTAGAATACCAATCCAATTGCCCATCATCATCTGCCATCAAAAAATAACCTTGGCTATATCCTTCAACAATTGAATAAATATCAATTTTCATATTTCTACTATTATTTGTTTATAAAGAAACAAAAGATGTGATGTATTGATAATCCCAATCTAAGTTCAACATAACAAAATAAATCCTCATGACAGATTCTGCTAAACCCATTGCCCCTATTACTCTGCCTAATGTGCAAAATCCTGAAAAAGAGGAAGAATGGCTCAAACAATCTTTGCATACCTGGTTGGATGAAGAATTTTTACCCGAAACAGTCAACGCTAAAATAGCTCAAAGAGCAGCTAAAATCTTTGTGCGTCAACGTTTAGAAGGCGAAAATGATCTTGGTTCACTAGTAATTGCCATCATTGCTGAAATGCGGGGTTTTGATTTTAGTCGTAGTTTTTACAGTGAGTTTGCGGTTGCTAATGCAGTAAGTGACCTAATTTTAGATAGCCTAGGTATAGATCGTTGTTGCGGTGAATAATTGCATAATTTAATAATCAGTGAGCCATGAGCAAATTTGCCTGGATGAATGATTGGAAAAATTGGGCATCGAGAAACATTGATGATGCCACACGACGTTTAAAAAATTTATTTCCCGTCGATTACGTTACTGAAAAAGCTACTGGCTGGTTTAGCGTCAGTGACGAACAAGTTGCAGAAATTTTAGCTGCTGTTAGAGCCAAACTACCAACAACAGAAGCACTGTTAATTGGTAAACCCCAAGCTGGCAAAAGTTCGATTATTCGAGGTTTAACTGGAGTTTCTGCTGAAATTGTCGGACAGGGATTTCGTCCCCATACCCAAAATACCGAAAGATATGCTTATCCCTCTGAAGAATTACCGTTGTTAATCTTTACTGATACGGTGGGTTTGGGAGATATTAATCAAAATACTCAATCTCTAATTGATGAATTAGAACAAGAACTAAATCAAGCCAGTCAGGGTGCGAGAATTTTAATTCTGACGGTCAAAATTAGCGACTTTGCTACCGATACTCTACGCCAGATAGCCCAAAAATTAAGACAAAATCACCCTGATATTCCTTGTTTATTGGCAGTTACTTGTTTACATGAAGTTTACCCTTCTACGGTGGCAAATCATCCTCAATATCCTCCAGATTTTGAGACAGTTAATCGCGCTTTTGAGGCAATTCAAAAAGACTTTAAACAACTTTGTGATGCCCACGAAACGCGAAGCTATCGCGCTATCTTAATTGACTTTACTTTAGAGGAAGATGGTTATGATCCTATCTTCTACGGTCTCGAAACATTAACAGCCACTCTAGCTGAATTACTTCCCGAAGCGGAATCTCGCACAATCTATCAATTATTAGACAACAATGCTAGTGAAGAACTAGGAAATCTTTATCGTGATACTGCCAGACGTTATCTTGTTGCTTTTTCTACCATTGCTGCAACTTTAGCTGCTGTTCCCCTTCCTTTTGCTACTATGCCTGTTTTAACAGCATTACAGATATCTTTGGTAGGATTACTGGGTAAACTATACGGACAAACTCTATCCCCTTCCCAAGCTGGCGGAATTGCTAGTGCGATCGCTGGTGGTTTTTTCGCGCAAGCTGTTGGCAGAGAATTAATAAAATTTATCCCTGGTTTTGGTAGTCTCATCGCAGCCTCATGGGCAGCAGCCTATACATGGTCTTTGGGAGAAGGAGCTTGTGTTTATTTTGGCGATTTAATGGGAGGCAAAAAACCCGATCCTAATAAAATTCAATCAGTAATGAAAGAAGCATTTGCCTCAGCTAAAGAACAATTCAAGAATATTCAGCAATAGTCTTTTGGAATTTCTATTCTCGAAATAATTTTCTAAAAAAAGATTAGGCTCAAAAAGCTCATGCTATCTAGATTACAAGAGACATAACCAAACCAGAATAATTTTCCTCGCAGGAGGGGGTTGACAATAATAGAGAGGGTGGGTATATTGGTAA
>CAYMWC010000106.1:0-18415 GCA_964393695.1 uncultured Pleurocapsa sp. | reverse complement strand
TGCTAGATAATTTTGGCACTGAATATGTAATTAATTTTGCTTAGGTACTTAAATAGCTTGTTAACTTAACTAATTTTCTGGTAACTCTAGTCATTCCTTTGAACCTATGAAAACAAACAAATCTCCTCTGCAAGTTTTTCAAAGTCGCAAAATGTTAGCCTTGCTATTCTTAGGTTTTTCATCGGGGATGCCTCTATTTCTAACCAGTAGAACTTTACAAGCTTGGTTGACGGTAGAGGAGGTAGATTTAGCTTCTATCGGTTTACTGAGTTTAGTTGCACTGCCTTATTCGATTAAATTTCTCTGGGCCCCTTTTTTAGATCGTTACATTCCGCCGTTTTTTGGTCGTCGGCGAGGTTGGTTAGTGATTACACAGATCGGATTAACAATTGCGATCGCCATAATGGCTTTTCAACAACCAAAACAAAGTCTACAATTACTTGCTATCAATGCATTGATTATTGCTTTCTTGAGTGCTAGTCAAGATGTTGCTTTTGATGCTTATCGTACCGATATTTTAGAACCTTGGGAAACGGGTGCAGGTGCTGCGGTAGGGGTCTTAGGCTATCGTATTGCTTTGTTAATTACAGGCGGATTGGCACTGGTTTTAGCCGATCAGATTTCTTGGCAAGGAGTCTATTTATGTCTGGCGGGATTAATGGGCTTAAATATTATATTTTCTATTTGGTCGCCAGAACCGATTTTAAAAGATCAGCCACCTACTAATTTAGTAGCAGCTATTGTTCAGCCGTTTCAGGACTTTTTCCAACGTTTGGGGGTAGTCAAAAGCTTTTTGATTCTAATTTTTATTATTCTCTATCGACTAGGAGATGCCTTAGTAAATAATATGGTGACTCCGTTTTTACTTCAGATTGGTTTTACTCAAACAGATATTGGTGCAATACAAGGAGGAATGGGATTAATCGCCACTATTGTGGGTACATTATTCGGCGGATTAATTCTCAGTCGTGTAGGGATTAATCGTTCTTTGTGGATCTTTGGTTTCTTGCAAGCTTTTAGTAATTTTGTGTATTTTATTTTGGCACAGTTAGGACACAATTATCAGTTCATGGTTGTGGCAATTAATGTAGAGAACTTATGTTCAGGGTTAGCAACAGCAGGTTTTGTAGCATTTATGATGAGTTTGTGCAATCAACGCTTTTCTGCGACACAATTTGCTCTTTTATCCAGTTTAATGGCTTTTAGTCGTGATATTTTGATTGCTCCTGCTGGATTTTTAGCCAAAGAAATAGGATGGTCAGGATTTTTCTTGTTTACTTTGTTTGCAGCCCTACCTGGTTTGATTTTACTACCTTGGTTTGCTCCTTGGAAGCGAGAATTTGTTTCGATAGATGATTCAGTAAGCGATCGCTTCTAATAAAAGCTTTAAGGGATTTGTCATAGAAGAAATTTTGACTAATTTATTTTCCACCCTCGCTGTCTGGTTCATCGCGATCCGCGCAGCCCTTATGCACTTTAGTATGTAAATGTTTAAGGCGATCTATGTGATTAAAACCCATTAAGCCAGTTAAAAAGATTAATCCCATGATGCCAGCAATAGGATTACCATCAATACCTGTAACCCAAACGGGAACTTGCTTAGTATATTGAATTAATTCACCAACATTAACTATATAGTATCCCCAGACTAAGCCAGCGTGAATACCAATGCAGATACCTAGGCGATCGCTGTGTTGATATTTAGCTAATATTAAAGTAATTCCTAGTAAAATCAACGCAGGAAATGTTACTATCGTCCGAATTATCTCTTCAATAGGCTTCAGGAAATGAGCTAAAGCAAAGACAATAGCACCAACCCCAAGACTCATCTTTTTACTATAATCTCGCCGTAACTCGTCTAATAACCAACCACGAAATATTAATTCTTCAGCAAGTGCAATTCCCAAAGCACTAAGTAAACCTTCTGTCAAAATCCTAAGCAAGCTAACTGTAGGAGAAATAACCTCAACCCAACCTAGTAAAGCTTCAACAATAAATAAACTTAAACAAAACCAAAATCCAATGGCTAAACCTTTAAGCAATTCTCTGCTGTTTTTCTTGCTGCGAACTAAACCATAGTGAGTAAAAATATTTGACTTACCATAAACAAATTTGCCCCAAAATCCCCACAACAATATTAATTCTGCAAACAACAAAGCCATAGTTACAATGTTGCTTAGGTTACTATCGTGCCGTAATAATAAATAAAGAGGAATTGCTAATGGTAACCAAAAAAATAACAAAACACCAATAAAAATCAATAATCTTACTGGTAGTGTTAACTGAGCTATTTTTTGTAAATGCAAGAGAATTGACAATTAACTATGGTTTAAGATAGTGCTTATTGTAAAATATCTTCGTAAAATATCGCTAATTACAAAGACATCTAGCCTTTATTATGTCTTAAAAGCTAAAAGCTAATAGATTCGCTCCTTTAAAGCAATTCAATATTGCGTACTTTACGAATTGTTTGTGGTAACACCCCCACCAACAGAGAAAAAGCTTCATCAGGCAGACTTGCCACAGTCTCGACATCAAACCAGTGTTCAAATTGATTTAAAATAACCTGCGCTCTCGCGGTTGGTTCAGGATTATCAATAATTTGTTTAGTTAACCTCACCCATTGTCTTCGCATTTTATAAGCTTGTTTTCTTTCTTGAGAGTTTTGAGGTGAGACTAGAGATAGATTACCAACGGAGATTAAATTTACCGCATCGGTATCAAAATGACCGCCGACAATTGCCCCAGGCCCAACAAACTCAGCATGATATTTTTTATAGACTATCAAACCATTTTTACGGCGCGGATTAACTATTAATAATTCCTGCGCTTTTAATCTCGATAGAAGCTCATGAATTGGAAACTTATGGTCAGTATTTTGCTCGTTCACTCTTTGAGTACCATTGCCCAAGCCTAAAACTTTAGCAGATAATCTTAAACTTAGCATCATAATTTTAAAACGAACACCAAAATTTTAATTTGCTGAAATCTGTTTTTTTAATAGTAAGCGAGGTGAATAATCCAACCATAAATTTCCCCAGTTTGCCTCGGTACGTGAAATTTGATAGCCATTGTTTCTATATAGTTGTTTAGCAGAGTTATTGTCATCTAATACATGAAGGCGGGTTTCTTGATAACCCCAATCTAAAGCAATTTGCTCACATCTAGCTAAAAGTTGACTCCCAATCCCTAGACGACGATAATCTTTGTTAACTGCTAGATTAGAAATGTAAGGATATTGAAGATGATTAGACCATAAAGCAGGAGAACGTAAAGTTATTTCTACTGTCCCTACGATAATCAAGTTAGAACTATGGTCAGTTTTCACCATCTGATTTTGATTATTTACCTGGGCTAATTTGGCTACAAGACAACAGTAAAGTGGTGAATGAGAACGTAAACGATAACGTAAATCTTCATTAATAGTAAATTGTAAAAAGGGATAAATCCAACTAGCAAATTCAGGAAAGTTATAAAAACTTTTAGCTAAAACTGAGCTAATTGCTCGTGTATCTTCGATCCCAGCAGGATGGATGATTATCTGTAAATTATGATCGACATTATTATCAAAAGATTTGAGAGTCATTAAACAAGAAATAAACTCAGCTTTTCTCACTTAATTGTAATTACGGATTCCAAGGAATGCATTTTTTACTGTGGGTTTGGGGAACAATAACAATGTGCCGATAGCTTTTTTTGAGGTTTTAACCTCAATATTCATGATGTTGTTGGTTTGTTTTCCCTTGCAAATTTCAGTTGGATTTCTGCTCCCATATGAATTATGAGTGTATTCAATTATTAAATAATTTATCTTGGAAGCAAGTGGCTCAAGCCATTGTCAACATAGTTGGTCAATTGCCGAATATCGACATTGCTATATTGCATTTTAGTCAATTACAGTCTCATAACGAGCAGTTTTTTTTCTATCAACCAATTCAGCCTCGGATTACTAAACTGAGTCAGAAGTTACTGAAGTCAACAGTTATACCCCATTCAGAACTATTATTGGAGGAAATGGTAATTGTTCATCAGTACGAGACAGAAGCAGCAAGCAGGCAATCTCCAGGCTATCAAGCTTGTTTGTCAGTTAATATTGACTCTACTATTGCAATTCTGTTGTTTTCTCAGCCTAATTTGGTTGCTTCTTTAACTTTACATCGACTCCAAAAATTTGATTGTTGGCAGGAACAAGAAATAGCAGCAGTCAAAATGATGGCAACTCAGGCAAGTTTGTTCATTGCGCAAATGTTAGCAGGAGAAAAGTTACGGGAGTTAGCCCAGAGAGAAACTACTATTAACCGTATTACCGCTACAATTCGCTCTAGTTTAGAACCGCCAGTCATGTTCACAGCGATCGCCAAGGAACTAGGGGAAGCGTTACAGGTAGATGGCTGCACTCTGTCTTTATGGACAAAAAGCGATCGCTTTGTCAAATGTGTCGGTTTATATAATCCTCATGAACCCCAAAAAATTATTCCCGATTCCCCTAACTGGCAACAGACTACTAGTTCGGCTGTCCCCATTGCCGAAAACCCAATTTTACAGGCACTTTTATATACCAAAAAAACCGTTCGTTCTACTGATTTAGAAAAGCAAAGAAATCTGGCTCGTTATGAGCTTCCTTGGCATTCTAAAGCTAGGGCTTTGTTGATTGTCCCCCTGATTGTCGAAGCCGAAATCATTGGTAGTATTACCCTCAGACAATCCGCAACTGCTCGTCACTGGAGTCAGTCGGAAATTGAATTAGCTGAAGCTGTAGCTGCCCAAGCTGCGATCGCAATTTCTCAGGTTTTAATCTATCAACAGGTTAAAGAATTAGCCCAGAGAGAAACTACGATTAACCGTATTACCGCTACAATTCGCTCCAGTTTAGAACCGCCAGTCATGTTCGCAGCGATCGCCAAGGAACTAGGGGAAGCATTACAGGTAGATGGCTGTACTCTGTCTTTATGGACAAAAAGCGATCGCTTTGTTAAATGTGTCGGTTTATATAATCCTCATGAACCCCAAAAAATTATTCCCGATTCCCCTAACTGGCAACAGACTACTAGTTCGGCTGTCCCCATTGCCGAAAACCCAATTTTACAGGCACTTTTATATACCAAAAAAACCGTTCGTTCTACTGATTTAGAAAAGCAAAGAAATCTGGCTCGTTATGAGCTTCCTTGGCATTCTAAAGCTAGGGCTTTGTTGATTGTCCCCCTGATTGTCGAAGCCGAAATCATTGGTAGTATTACCCTCAGACAATCCGCAACTGCTCGTCACTGGAGTCAGTCGGAAATTGAATTAGCTGAAGCTGTAGCTGCCCAAGCTGCGATCGCCGTCCAACAGGCAAAACTCTACGAAACCACCAAAAAACAAGCAGAATTACTTCAGAAGAAAGAGCAAAAAGTTAGAGAACTCAATAATTATTTAACTGAGTCAATTTTAAAACGCTTTTTACCCGAATCGATTGTTAATAAAGCTGCTGAAGGCAAACTCTCCTTAGATTTAACTCCTGAACCACGTCGGGTGACAGTTTTATTCTGTGACTTAGTTGGCTTTACTAATTTATCTAGTCAGTTAGAAGTGCTACTCCTGGCAGAAATACTCAATGAGTATCTAGAGGCGATGAGTAAGGCAGTATTCGATCTGGGTGGAACAGTGGACAAATTTCTGGGAGATGGGGTTATGGCGATGTTTGGCGCACCAGAATCCTTATCTTGTCCCGAACAGGCAAGAAGAGCGATCGCTACTGCTAGAACTATGCATTATTATTTACAAAAACTCAATGAACGCTGGCAAGCTAAAGCCTCAACAACCGAACAGCAGATTCCCACCTTAGAAATGCGTTGTGGTATCCATCAGGGTAAAGCGGTAGTGGGAATGTTTGGGGGTGGACAAAGAAAAGACTACACAGCAGTGGGTACAGTAGTAAATATTGCAGCGCGGTTACAAAGCGTTGCCGAACCCAATAGTATTTTAATCTCCGACACCGTGGCTAATTGCTTAGGCAATATCAACTGGGGAGAAGGAGAAACTTTTAGGCTGAAAGGGATTGAGCGAGATTTTCGAGCATTTACAATTAAGATGAGTTTGCTGGTGTCCTCGAAGTAATATCTAATAATTTAAGAGGTTAAGCTACCTGCATAGTCCCTAACGAAATCAATCATGAAAGTAATAAATTTTTCCACGGCTGCCGTCCCAAAAACCAGGATTGAGGTGGTTAAGGTAGCCCCCAAAGAACAAACAAATAAACCACCGATACAGATTAAACCATCATCTTCTAGTAAACCAAAGGCAGTGATAAAAATACCCATCGCTGGTAAAGTATTAGTTCCAGGGATGGGGATCATCATCGAGATCGCCATCAGAGCGATCGCACACCCCAATACACTTCTACCTAGTCGGCTAGTGCAGAGATAAGCCATACGGGGTTTAGTAACATTTTCGATTTTTTGCATCCAAGGAGTCCCCATTTTGACAAACTTTTGGACTGTGGCTAATTTCATTGATCCCTTGAGCATTTTATCTGGTAACCAAGGGCGATCGCGACCTAAAGCTAGTTGTAGTGCTAAAACAAATATCGCAATCCCAAACGGCGTAGAATAGCCTGGGGCAGGCAGAGGCAGAGCGGAAGGTAAAGCTAAAATTACTAATAAAAAGCCAAAAATTCTCTCTCCTGCCAAGGTTAAGATTTCGGCTAAAGTTACCTGTTCATCTCTGGTGGTTGCAAAAAAATAATCGTTAAGTTCTACAGAAAGTTTTGCCATTTAATCCAAAGTTTATTGAGATAAAAACTATTATTGTTAAATTTTATTTTGATTAGCTTACCAGGGATTGCCAATAATAGTAAATCCTGACCAATAAAAAGGATGATTAAAATTTTGTGATTGGACTTCGTCAGTATTATCAGGTAGATTGATCTCTATTTCTGAGCCTCGGACTTTTCTACCTTCGACAAAAACTTTGCGCTTGAGCATATTTATTTGTGCTTGCCTGAGAGCTTCTGCTTTGATTGGGTTGGATTTCAATTGCTGATAAAATTCACTCATCAAAACCACTGTACCAGCATCGTTAATCGCCCAGAGACTAGCTAAAGCAGATTTAACTCCCGCTTGCATAGCCAAGCCAGCAAAACCAAACTCAGCCTCTTCATCGCCCAAAGCAGTTTCACAAGCACTCAGAACCAATAAATCCACCTGAGGTAAATCTAACTCCAAATCAGCAATTTCATCCAAGGTTAACTTGCGATCGCTAAATTGAATATAAGAATTTTCTGGAGAACCAGAACTAAAATTTGAGTGGGAAGCGATATGAATAATATCAAAATCTCCCAATTTATGAGCATTTTTAAGATTTTGGACCGTAAAATCTTGATTGTATATTTTCTCTCCTGACCATAATTGCGGAACAATCGTATTTAGTTCTACTCCCACGCCTGGTAGCGATGGTAAATCTTTAAATTCTGATGCCCCTGTAGCTAAAACCTTTTTGTTTGATCTAGGTTGATAATCTGTATCAGTTAAACTAAAAGCAGGAATACGAGCCAGACTATATTTTTCAATCACAAATTTTTCCCCATCATGCAGGGCAGCAAAGGGTAAAGAACGCAAGGAAGTACCTGTACAAAGTAACAGAGTATCAATTTTTTCGGCTTCCAAGTAAGGTTCTAAAGGTTTAAAAATCCAACGATAAATTAATCTAGCTGGAGGCAAATACTTGAGTGATTGGCGATCAGCAATTCCTGTTTCTAGTTCGCGAATCCTTTTTGTTAAATTTTCACGGGTTGCGCCTCTTACTTTTGTCGTCACAAATTGCTCGTTGGGAGTAATTAGCACTAAATCCAAAAAGTCATCTTGAGGGGCTGCCCAAATAACTGCGGGATTAATATTTGTTTGCTCTTTGATGTCTGATAGTCGTGCTGCTATTTGCCGTGCTTCTCTAGAACTATTAGAAAAATCACGATCAAAGTAACGTTCATAATCGCCTTCCCATTTGGCTTCTAAGTTTTCAACTTTATCAGAGAATTGTTCAACATCTAGAAACTCTTGTTGGGCTTGCAGTGATTGAGAATTAATTAAAATTATGGCGATCGCTATAATTCCACCAATTAAGAAATATAACCAGATACGACCGATCTGATTTAAACTCCTCGATATTTTACTTAACATATATGTTTCTTGAAAGTTTGGGATTGTTGATTGTTAATTATTGATTACTAACACTAAAAATACCTGAGTTCTGACTTCTGTTAAGTTGCTAAACGCGAAAACTTATCCGCAATATCCGAACCAGTAAAATTAGCGACCCAACCTTGAGGAGTATCAAACAAACGAATACAGGTAAAATCAGGATTGGCTCCCATATCAAACCAGTGACGAGTACCAGCAGGAACACTAATTAAATCATTTTGTTCACAAATTACTTCATAGATTTTCTCTCCGATATGTAATGAAAACAGACCCTTACCATGACTAAAAAAGCGAATTTCAGCATCATCATGAATATGTTCTGCCAAAAACTTCTGTCTCAGTTCTTGTTTTTGAGGGTGATGGGGATGAAGACTAATCACATCGTAGGTTTGATATCCTGTTTCTGCGACTAATCGCTCGATATCTGCTTTATAAGCTGCAATAAGTGCCTCATTAGTGGCATTTTCAGGAATTTCTCCTTGAGCATTCCAGCGTTCAAAACGAACTCCTAGTGAAGCTAATTCTTGAGCAATCACCTCTCCTGTATTGTATTGTGCAAGTGGTGCTTGAGGTTGCTGTTCGTGATAAATCGTTAATTGACTCATGGTTTGTTTTTTAATCAATTCAGATAATAATTAATTTAGCTGATATGAATCTCTTTAAAATACCTGTTTTTCCAGGGCGATCCCACGTCGGTTGCCAAAGTTCTTCAGAGCGATCGCGAAACATCCTCCAACCATTCAAATTTTCTTTTGCCCAGAAACGTTCGGGGAATTCTACAAACATTCTGGTAGCAGGACGATAATCGTAACCTTCATCAAGAGCAGTTTGTTTAGAAGTGGATAAAGGAGGATTGAAATTAATGCGACTCATGACTGGCAAGGGTACAGTACAGAGTATACAATCACCCCGAGCTTCCAGTCCAGATTGAGACAACACGCGAACTCCTTGAGATGTCTGTTCGATGTCAGTAACGCGATCGCCAAAACGAATCTTTCCAGATAGAGCCTTGGCAAAAGCTAGGGGTAGACGATCTAAACCTTGGTCAATCTTTTTCCATGCCAATATATTGGCTTCTGGTATTGCTTTAGCTAAATCGGCAGCAGAAACTAAAAGACGTTGACCATCTTGAACTGTAATGTAAAGCCCTTGTTTGGGATAAAAGGGTTTAAGGTCTAAACTAAAGTGTTGAATATAGCCCAGAGTCAGATCGTGATTGGGCGGAATCCTGGCTGCCCCCGCTTCTACAAAATGTCCGTCGCTAAAGCGATCGCGAAGGGTTAAAACTCTCCCACCTACTCTAGAACGAGCTTCGATAATTGTAACGTTATGACCTACTTGAGACAACTCATAGGCAGCTACCAAACCAGATAATCCAGCCCCGATGATAATTACTTTTTTCAGTGGTAAACCAGTTTCTAAAGCTCCTGGAGTTTTTGATTGAGCTTTAACGGTAGTATAAGTTGTCGTAGCAGCTAACATTAAGGCACTACGCAACAAGAATTTTCGACGGTTTAGTTTAAACACTTTATTTTCCCCAAAATTTCCGAATTATAGCAATCCCAATTAGGTTCAAACTCTACTTCTACTGCCTTTGGCATATCTGGCAAAATGCCCTTGATGGTTAAATTTCCTAGCATCCATAATTTTAGTTAGACTTTGGGACTTCTAATATTCGTACTTCAGTAGGGGAAAAGAAGCAACTTTTTTCACCAACGCCCAGAAAAATACATAACTAGCTAGCAAACGTTCAAAAGCCCCAAAACAAGACTCTCTTAACTTTTCAATCTGCTCTTTCTGCTCGGCGATTGTCGCTAAATTACGAAAATAAAGGGAATCATCATTACTATCCAAAATTAAAGTCTTTTTGTCTGACATTTTTAGCCAGAAAATCTTCTTTCATCATTGCTAAAATCATTAAACCTTCTGGGCTTAAAGTCATACCAAAAGGCTTAGAATCGGGAAAGTTTTTTCTTATTTGTTGAGCCAGATAGAACAATAGCTCAGTTAGAGTCTGCACAGCAGCAACAACGCTGACAGTAGAGGGTTCAGCTATCCTGCGTCCAGAACCGTTGACAAAAATTCTGTGACGATAATTATCCTTACGATCAATGAAAGGCGAGGCTGTAATGACAGTCAAACCACCGTTTCCCTGAGTTGAATTGATCAAACTGCTTAATTCGCCTGTGAGAATAAATAATTCTCCAATAATTCCTTGACTGCACAAATGGTCAAAAGTATTGATTACTTGAATTGGCGATATGCACCCTATCAAGAAAAGCTAAAATAGTTTAAAAAATGTTTACCAGTTAATTTTATTTCATTTTTAAATTACCAATGTTAAGACAATGAATACCAATACTTTAGAAACAGTTGAGACAATTATACAACAAGGGGAAACCACTACAGATGAAGCCTTGAAAATTTTCGATGAATTAGAGCCTGTGGATTTAGAATTCATGATCGGTAGGTGGAAAGGTTCTGGTTTGCATACCAATCACCCAATGGATGGTTTGCTGGAAGCTGCTAACTGGTACGGTAAAGAATTTGTTGATCCAGAATGTGTTCATCCCTTATTGTTTTTAGATAACGATAATAAAATTTTTAAGGTTGCTCCTAATCCCACAGCAATGAGCATGGTAACGAGTTTTCCTGTGCCTAAAAACCCCAATCAAATAACGAAGTCTTTGTTTAGTCTGATAAATTTGATGTTTAAAACAGAGTCAAGTCAGGCAAGAATTCGGATGATGGAATATCGTCAGAAGATCAGTGCAACTATGATTTATGATAATTTGCCGATTAATGACGCTTTTAGAAAGGTCGATGACAATACAGTATTGGGTTTGATGGATTTTAAAGGGGTGTCACAACCATTCTTTTTTGTGTTGAGGAGAGATATAGTCGTACAAGATTAATTTAAAATAATGAGGGTGATGGGATCGAAAGTAGGAAATAGGAAGTAGGAAGTAGGTAAAAACTTTTGACTTCTATACCATTGACTGACAACTGCTCACTGCTCACTGTTCACTGTAATAGGTACAAAATCATAACCAAAAGAAGAACGTTTGCCTGGTTGCACGGTAACTAATTGAACTGCTTGGTTGCGATCGCCTGAAGCTAAAAATTTTACTGTTCCTGATGCTCCTTCAAAAGCAAAATCTGGTTGTGATAGGGTTTGTTGTATTCCCTGCCGACTAGGATCATTGGTTAAACCTGCAATTAGAGCTTTTGTGGTATCGTAAGCCATAGCTGTACGCCAACTAACATCTCCTCCCCAAAGACGACGAGCAGTGGTAGGAAAGTTGGAGTTGTTATTGCCCAGAATATGCCAAGGAACACCTAGGACAATGCCCACACACTTTTCACCTGCAACCTGTAAAGTTTGGGGTCTATAGATACTATCACCCCCCAGCATTGGCAACTGAAGATTATTTAGCTGCATCAGTAAATAAGCTTTATCCAAAGTTTGGGAATCATTTAAAAAAACTATTACTGTTGCCCCCTGCCTATTAGCCTGGTCTAACATTTCCGCAGGATTAAAATTTTCCTGAGATAAGTCAGCCTCAAAGACTATTTCACCACCATCACTAACTAAATCAGTGGTAAAAGTATCTCTGAGAGATTGACTATAAGCACTTTGGGAATTGTAAATTACCGCAACCTGACGTTGATTGAGTTGGTTGAGTGTGTATTCAGCTAAAGCGTTGCTGGTAAAGCGATCGCTAGGTACAGTCCGAAAGATATAATTTCCCGCATCCGATAAAGATATCGAAGTGCTAGTAGCAGAGATAGCTACCAATCGATTTTGTTCATAAATAGGTGCAACCGCTAAAGTAATATCACTGGCAAAATGTCCAATAACTCCTAAAATATCCTTATTGTTAGCTAAACTTTCGGCGATTTGCTTGGCAGTTTCAGGAGCGTTATCATCGTTAGCGATTGTAATTTTAATGGGAACACCATTAATGCCACCCTGCTGATTGATTTCGGTTTGCGCTTGGGCAACACCTCTTAAAATTTCTTGGGCAGTAGTAATTTCCGTGCCAATTGGCACAGGTACAGCTAGGTTATAAGCTTGACCTTCAGCAATACGAGCGTTATTGAGATAAATTAAAGCTTCAGGATCGTTGGGCTGTTTAGCTAATGATTGCTCCAGTTGAGATGCCGCCTGGATATAGTCTTCTGTAGCGATTGCTTTTACTGCTGCTTGCTTCTCGGGAGTAATATCTTGGGTAATTAAAATCGTACTTCCTTGACTAATTTGAGCGGAATTGAAGGTCGATTTTTGTTCAGGTAAAATATTGGCTTTAATCAGATCTATAGTCAATTTATTTTGACCCTGTTGTTTATTATCTAACCACCGTAAACCACCAGTTATTGCACCGATAGCAATTAGTAATGACAATAGTAATGCTGTGGTTTCTTTTTTTTGGTTCATTAGACTAGTTTAATGTCAGAAATATTTTATCTAAAATTAAAACTGCAAAACTGCTAAACTATACTATTTACCTAATTCCTCTGATCTTGCTGTAGCGGTTTTAACTGCCTCAATTAATGCTGAACGAAACCCTAAACTTTCCAATTTAGCTACTCCTGCAATAGTTGTTCCTCCAGGGCTTGTCACCTGATCTTTTAAGACTCCTGGATGAATACCTGTTTCCTTAATTAAAGTTGCTGTTCCTAATACTGTTTGAGTTGCTAGTTGAAGAGCAATCGCTCTAGGTAATCCTGAAGCTACTCCCCCATCTGCTAAAGCCTCAATTGCCAGTGCCACAAAAGCTGGCCCCGAACCTGATAATCCTGTCACTGCATCCATTGCCGATTCCGAGACTTCTACTACTTCGCCAACGGCGGTAAAAATTGTTTTAGCCTGTTGAATATGTTGGGTTGCTGCTTTTATGCCTGGAGCGATCGCCGTCATCCCTGCACCTACAGTAGCAGGAGTATTGGGCATGACTCGAATTACTGGCTGCTCAGGAAATGTTGCTTCTAACTTCTTTAAAGTTACTCCAGCCAAAATTGAAATTACAGTACTCTTGGGATTAGGAGTAATTTTGCTGACTACTAAATCAAATACCTGGGGTTTGATTGCCAGTAATAATATTTCCGCAGCTGCTACAGCAGTTTGGTTATCTGCGCTAACTTGAATTTGATACTGTTGAGCTAAAAAATTGCGTCTTGATTCTCTCGGTTCGCTGACTAATACGGTATTAGCAGTGAAAACTTTTTGAGTGAGGAGGCGAGATAAAATAGCTTCTGCCATTACCCCGCCACCAATGATACTAAGGCAAATACTATTAGATGTCATTACCTAATAATACTATTGATGGAATTTATTGTGCTGCTATATTAGCTTGTTGTCCCCAAGGATCGGGGGCTGGTGTTGAACGACGGACATGAGGTTCTGGAGTATGTACATCTCTTAAAACTCCTGTCAAACTACTAACTTTCACTGAACTGGGAGTAAACAAAAAGATACCTTCTCCAACTCGCTCCTGATGACCATCCATAGCGTAAGTCCCACCTGCCACAAAATCAACGGCTCGTTGAGCATCTTCGAGGTTCATGATATTCAAATTTAGCACCACCGATTTGCGTTCCCGTAATGCCAAAATCACTTGGGGCATTTCTTCAAAAGAACTGGGTTCAATTACCACTACTTCGGAATTTCCGTTAGCTAATCCTGGCATACCGATTACATTGTTTAGCTTCATTTCTTGTTTACGGTTGTTATGTTTATGGTTGTTGGGAGAGGAAATCTTATTGGATTCTGGTTGATTATTAGGTACAGAAGAGTTGATATAATTTTGCTCATCAATTCTATCTTGAGCAGGATCATATTCTACATAACCTTCATCTTCCTCTTCGTATGTATTATCAATCCCAAAAAATTCTTTTAGAGTATCAAACATATTGCTAGCAATCCTTATTAATTTACGACTTGAATCGGCTGATAGTATTCCTTTAAATTATTGCTTTGCTACAAATCTAAGAAAAAACTGAATATTTTCTAGACAACTCATTTTCATAGGTTATCTTGTGATAGTTTCAGTTGCAATCATCATAGTAACTAACAATTTCATTCTCAAACTCAACTTGAGAAAGTGGCTGTAATTTAAAGAAATATTTGTTTGGCGACTTAATTCTACTCCACAAAACCCCAAATGTTAGGTTCGGTAAAATCTATTTCTTGATTTAAATTGATTTATCTTAGTTTTTATTTACTTTTATTTACAATCAAATCTTGGTATTCAACTGGACAAAATCAGGCTAAATTTGCATTTCTCTCGCCAAAAATTATGCTGCCCAAACGAATCATAGTAGCACCTGCTTGGATTGCCAATAAATAATCGCCTGACATCCCCATCGATAACTCCTGCAAGGTTAAATTAGGATAATTCTTTTGTCTTATGGTTATTGCTAACTCCTGAATTGCTTGAAATGCACTTAAAGCTTTTGCGGATGATAAACTTAAAGGTAAAATTGTCATCAATCCCTGAATATTAAGCTGCTGTAATTGATTTAAAGATGCTAAGTCTTGTAATAAATCTGTAATTTGCCAACCATATTTATTGGGATCTGGTAAAGCTTTTACCTGGAGAAAAACTTTGGGTGTCAAGTTTAACTCCTCTGCTAGTTTATTTAATCGTTGTGCGATCGCTAAACTATCGACAGAATGAATCCAAGCAAAATTTTCAATAATTTTTTTAGCTTTATTTTTTTGAATATGTCCAATAAAATGCCAGCTAATATCAGTCAAATCTCGTAGTTGTTCTTGTTTAGCCAGAGCTTCTTGCAAACGGTTTTCACCAAAGTCTCTTATTCCTACTTTATAAGCTTCTCGTATTGATTCCAACCCAACTTGTTTGGTAATGGCAATTAACTTAACATTTTTAGGAATTTGCTGTTGAATTAGATTGATTTGGTAAGAAATAGAGCCTGTCATTACCTGTTATTAAGTTAATCTAAAAAATTTAAATAAAAAATCAGAGAAAAGTACGTTGATAAATTGCTTGAAGTTGCCGATGTTTTTCGGTCTCGCGGTCTAATAAAAATCGTCGCAATAAACTTTCAACTAACATTCGAGCTTCTGTTCTACTAATAGGGTCAAATGATATAGAAGTGCTATTTGTGGTAACCGTAAAAAATAAACGTTGAGCATACAGTGTAGTAAATAATTCTTGATTATCCTTAAGTAGCCATATTCTGTAGAGTAGTCCGAAAGTAGGATGGTTTAAATAAACTTCATTAGCTTGATTTTCATTAGGTTGATTATTCACTCTGTTCTGTAATTCTATTAATTTTGAATAGTCATAAATATTCTAAGAATTATACTATTGAGCGATCATTAGTGGAAATTTCTCATCGTGGCAGTCATCTTATATTTAGTATATTTATTTGGTATCTGTATACTGGACAAGTTACTTAATTCATACATCATAGAGACTGTCAAATAAAAACCATATATAGGGTAATATGAGCTAAAAATTATTCTGATAACGCTATATGTAGTTGAAGTTGAGTTATAGTAGAAAACCAGACTAGTAAAAATTGTTTCAGTCTCACAGAACATATGCAGCCAACTCTACCATTAACTAGCAATTCTCGAAGCACAGCTAATTCCAATCAAGAAATTTTACCTACTGGGCGTAATTTACAGTTTAATCAATCTAACCCAGGTGATTCAAGCAACACATCGTCCTTGATACCAGGAGAAACTGCTTCAAGTATTCAGGTAATTAGAAGGGATGGCTCATTTACCCCCCTAAATATTACAAAAATTCGCACGGTGGTTGAGTGGGCTTGTGAGGGGCAGAATGTCAATCCGATAACTCTAGAAGCAGGGTTAACTACTAGATTACGTAATGGTGTAACTACTAGGGATATTCAGGATAATTTAATCGACTGTGCCTTGGGAATGTGCAGTCCTGATGAACCAGAATGGCGATATGTAGCCGGTAGACTTCATATTTGGAGTTTGTGGAAAGATACCCAAGTTAACCGAGGCTTTGGATACGGAGATTATCTAGCAGCAGTTAAATTACAGTTAGGCGCAGGACGTTACGATCGCCAGATCCTCCAATATTCTACAGAGGAAATAGCAGAAGCTGGTAGCTGGATTAATCCTGAGTGGGATAAAGATTATGATTATGCAGGGGGGGTTTTATTAACTAAACGGTATTTATTAACAAATGAACTACCTCAAGAGGCTTATCTTACTTGTGCTTTATTACTTGCTTCCCAAGAAAAGCCAGAAATTAGATTGACTATTGCTCGGCAATTCTATGAAGCGATCGCTCAACGTAAAATTTCTCTAGCTACGCCGATCTTAGCTAACCTGAGAATCCCCAATGGCTCTTTAAGTAGCTGTTTTATTATCGGCATGGACGATAATTTAGAAAGCATTTTTGAAGAAATTACTAACGCAGCCAGGATTTCTAAAAATGGTGGTGGTGTCGGTGTTAACGTCAGTCGTATCCGCGCTACTGGTAGCTGGGTGATGGGTAAAGATAATGCTTCTGGCGGAGTAATTCCTTGGATTAAGTTACTCAATGATACGGCGATCGCTGTTAACCAAGGTGGACGTAGGGCTGGTGCTGTTACCGTTGGTTTAGATATTTGGCATTTGGATGTACCTGAGTTTCTGGAGATGCAAGCTGAAAATGGCGATCGCCGTCGTAAAGCCTATGATGTTTTCCCGCAGCTAGTTATTGTCGATGAATTTATGCGTCGGGTGGTAGCCAAGGAGAAATGGACATTGGTAGATCCTTACGAAGTAAAAGAACAATTAGGCTTAGAATTAGCTGAACTTTGGGGAGAAAAGTTTGAAACTGCCTATCGTCAAATCGAAGCGGAATTAGGCAATAAAATCACCCTCTATAAACAAGTAGATGCCCGTGAATTGTTTAAACACATCATGCGCAGCCAGGTAGAGACAGGAATGCCCTATCTGGCGTTTAAAGATACTATTAATCGAGCAAATCCCAATAAACACGAAGGTTATATCCCTGGGGTAAATCTTTGTTGCGAGAGCTTCAGCAACGTCAAGCCAGGGTTGGAAGCTCATTGTTGCAATTTAGTATCTCTCAACTTAGCTAATCTAGAAACAGCCGAGATAGCTGATCTCGCTCAGTTAGCTGTGAGAATTTTAGATAATACCATTGATTTAACCAAGCCTCCTTTCGCGGATAGCAAAACCCATAACGATAAATATCGTACTATTGGCGTAGGTTGTATGGGATTAGCTGATTGGTTAGCTAAACGTCATTTAAGTTATGAAAGCCTGACTGAAATTAGTTATTTGTTTGAAGAAATAGCTTATTGGTGTACCTCGGCATCAATGGAATTAGCCAAAGAGCGAGGAGCTTATGCTGCTTTTGCTGGTAGTGAATGGAGTTTAGGTAAATTACTTGGTTCCAAGTCTTTAGAGTCAATTCTCGCCATAGCCGACAATCCAGAGCGTTGGGTACAATTATCCCAAGATGTTCAAACCTACGGTATTCGTAATTCTCATATTACCGCGATCGCTCCTAATACTTCTTCTTCTCTAGTCCAGGGTTGTACCGCTAGTATTTTGCCCGTCTATAGTAAGTTTTTCTACGATAAATGGGCTAAAGGCACAGTACCTATTGCACCTCCCTTTATTCAAGACTGTTTTTGGTTTTATCGCGAAAATAAAAGCCTTGATCAAAAAATCGTAGTTAAAGCTGTCGCTACTATGCAACAGTGGATTGATACAGGCATTTCGATGGAATTGTTGTTTAATCTCAACCAGGGGGTATATTTCCCTAATGAACCTGAACGAGCAGTGAAAGCCAAAGATATTTTTGAAACTTTGATAATGGCATGGCAGGAAGGTTGTAAGGCTGTTTACTATGTCCGCACCGTTCAAAAAGATGATTTTAAGGAATCTAGTGAAGGATGTGCAGCTTGTGCTAATTAGAATTAGGGGTTGACAAGCAAATCAAAAGTTTTGCAGGTGTTGGGTTTTAGGGGATAGGGTTTAGGGAACTAACATTCACCTGGTCACCCGATCTTCTTCATCTTCTCTACTCCCCCATCTCCTCTACTTTCCTACTTCCCTAAGCCTATAAAATTACAATAGGGTAATTTTGACCGTGGGGATAAATTTGCTGATTATCAATCTTTGCCAAGTCTGCAAGAATACGTGTTAATTAATTCTAAAAACCTACATTCAGCAGGTTGGCTGAAAGATGAGATATTTATTGAAAGTCTCTCAA
>CAYMWC010000105.1:0-18477 GCA_964393695.1 uncultured Pleurocapsa sp. | reverse complement strand
CAGGGGGCAGAAGGCAGGAGGAAAAGACAAGTATGCAATTTAAATGAACAACAGCTTACCCCTAGAGTGACTGTCAGGTTCATGGCAGCCGATCTCCACCGCTGTCCAAATTGCAACCAACTATGCCTGGAGTAAGCCCAACCTCTCCAGTGCGGTCATCACAGCCCCCATGCGGGTTTGCACCTCCAGTTTTTTGTGTCGATCCCAGATTGTAAGAGCTAGTAATGCTACTTTTTTTTCTCTACTGATTTTTCTTTACTGACAAAAATTTTTAGAACTTTCAGTATCATTAAATAACTGACCAAACCAAGCATTGCCTAAAGCTTTTGCTTCAGGACTATTAATTACAGAATTAACAAAATCTTGCCATTGAGGATCATTACCCTGAATAATCATCCCATAGCGATCGCAACTTAGAGGACTATCTGGTATTAGAGAATAGTCGGAGTCAGATAAGCCTTGTTGTTGTGCTTCGGCTCTTAATAAAATACCATCACTAGCCATTGCTTCAATTTTATTTTGTACTACCGCTTGTATACCTCTAGTTCTAGCAGTTACACCACTAAATCTTTGAAGTATTGCTGAAGGATAACGTTTGGCGATAAATTTGGCGGTGGTGGTGTCATTAATAACCCCGATGGCAATATTGTTTAAATCTTGTTCAGGATTAAGGCGATCTGAAAGGTAATCGCGATTTTGGTTTTTAATTAGAAATTGTGTGCCTGTAAGTAAAAAGCTTTCAGAAAAATTAGTATTTTCAGGAATATCCGAGCGAATAGTGTTAGGACCACATTCGAGATCAACTGCATCCTCACTTATTAAATTAAAACGATTAACAGGAGTAGATTTAAACAATTTAATACCCAAGGTATTACGCTCTAAATCTTTTTTTAATTGCTTGTCCAAGAGAGCAAAAAAATCTAAACAGTAACCCTTTAAGTTTTTATTAGCATCTAAATAGCCAAAAGGAGGTGCATCTTCCCTAATTGCTACCGTTAAAACACCTGTACGTTGAATTTTAGCTAAAACTGTTTCAGCTTTAACTGGTAAGGCTAAACAAAATAAACCTAAACTACCAGTGATTAAACTAGAGATAACTTGCCGATTAATATTCAAGATTTCTTTAAGGATAAAAGCTTAGCTGAGGTAAACCCAAAGCTTCATCCCAACCCATCATTAAGTTTAAACATTGCACTGCTTGACCAGCTTGACCTTTAATTAAATTATCGATCGCTGACATGACAATTACTCGACCTGTACGAGAGTCTACCTCAATTCCAATGTAGGCTAAATTTGTACCACAAGCCCATTTAGTTTGGGGATAAATACCGTTAGACAGGATTTTGATAAATGGAGAAGAGCGATAAAAAGCCGAGTAAATAGTAATTAAATCATCTCTAACCAAACCAGGATCTCGCAAAGTTGCATAAACAGTTGCCAGTATCCCCCTAACCATAGGAATCAAATGAGGTGTAAATTGTACTGTAACTTCTTGCCTGGCTAAAGAGCTACAAATTTGTTCGATTTCGGGAGTATGACGATGGCTACCCACTCCATAAGCAGCTAGAGAGTTATCTGCTTCCGCTAACAGCAAATTGGTTTTTGCTTGACGACCACCGCCAGAAGTACCTGATTTCGCATCAATAATTACAGTAGACGGGTCAACTAAACCTTGCTTGAGAAGCGGTGCTAAGGCAAGTAAACTAGCAGTAGGATAACAACCAGGACAACCAATTATTTGAGATTGGGTAATTTGTTCTCGATATAATTCAGGTAGACCATAAACAGCTTGGGTAGAAGTCTCTTGATCAAAACGTTCTTTTTTATACCAGGCAGTATAAGTATCTAAATTCTCAAAACGATAGTCCGCAGACAAATCTAAGACTTTACAACCTTTTTTGAGCAAAATAGGCGCAAGATCGCAAGCTAAACCATTGGGTAAGCCTAAAAATACAGCCTCACAGCGAGCAGCAATTGCATCTAAATCAATTGACTCAACGTTAAGCTCAGTGCAATGAGCCAAGTGGGGATAAATAGCTCCATATTGTTTTCCTGCACTACTTTCACCGCCCAAATAGACAATCTCTACGCCAGGATGCTCTAACAATAATCTTACTAATTGAACCCCACCGTATCCAGAAGCCCCGATAATACCAATTGGTTTTGGAGATAAATCACTCATGATACTGCGCCTTTGACTAATCTTTAAGCTGCTTTTGCTAATGATCTATAGTTTAAGCACAATTGGTAAATTTAGAACAGAAAACTATTCTAAGTCGCTCCACTTTATTAAGTATTAAACAGAAGACTCTTGTTGTTGATAGAGATAACAATAACGTCCTTTTAACGCCATCAATTCCTCATGGGTGCCTCGTTCGACAATTGAGCCTGCATCCATCATCACAATGGTATCAGCATTTTTAATTGTGCCTAAACGGTGGGTGATAAAGAAGACAGTCCGACCTCTGAGAGCTTCTTTTAAATTACGAGAAACTTCTTGTTCGGTAGCAAAATCCAAAGCACTGGTAGCTTCATCCAAAACCATCATGGCAGGAGCTTGCAAAATAGTACGAGCGATCGCAATCCGTTGTCTTTGTCCCCCTGAAAGTGAAGAACCTCTTTCTCCTACCCTGGTGTTGTAGCCATTGGGTAAAGTCATAATAAAATCATGAGCAGCAGCAATTTGAGCAGCAGCGATAATTTCCTCGGTAGTGGCATCAGGATTAGTTAAGGCAATATTATCTAGAATTGAGCCTTCAAAGAGCAGGGTTTCTTGAGGAACAACTCCAATCTGACGACGCAGTGAATATAATTCAACACGATTAATGTCATAGCCATCGACTAAAATTCTCCCGCCTTCTGGTTCGTAAAGTCGTGATAGTAGTTTCGTCATCGTACTCTTACCAGCACCACTTTCACCGACAATTGCCACAAATGTACCAGGAGCAAACTCGGTAGTTACATTTTTTAACTGTAAAGGGCCAGTATTTTTAAAGCGGAAGGAAAGATTATCGTATTTAACTCTGCCTTTAATGGCGGGCATGGGAATATTATTGCGGTCAGCTTCCCCTTCTTCAGGATGATCGACAATATCAGCCAAACGTTCTAAAGACAAAGCAGTTTCTTGGAAGTTCTGCCAAAGAGTTGCCAGACGCATTACAGGCGAAGTTACATAGCCAGCAATAATTCTAAAAGCGATCAATCCACCTAGGGTGAGTTGACCATCCAAGACCAAGTAAGCACCCAAACCAATAGTGATTACTCTTGAGAGCTTATTGAGAAAATCACTGGCAGATTTGGCTAAAGTAGAAGTAATTACAGTTTGAAATCCAGTAGAAATATAGCGACCATAATACTCCTGCCATTTCCAGCGCGATCGCAATTCAATATTTTGAGCTTTAACGGTTTGAATCCCTGTCAACACCTCAACTAAATAAGACTGAGCTTCTGCATTTCGTTCAGCTTTAGTTCTTAATTGTTTACGAATTGTCGGTGAGAACATGAGAGTCAAAGCGATAAATATCGGAATAATTGCCAAGGTGACTGCGGATAGCAAAGGGCTATATATAAACATCACCACGACATAGATCACTGAGAATATACAGTCTAGAACTACCGTCAAAGCAGTTCCTGTCAAAAACTGACGAATCTGCTCCAATTCGTTAATACGAGTTGAAATTTCTCCTACTGGTCGTTTTTCAAAATAGCGTAATGGCAATCTAAACAAGTGATCGATAATCTCTGAGCCTAAATTTAAATCGATGCGATTAGTTGTATCAACAAATAAATAGGTACGCAGGGTAGTTAAAAGTGCTTCAAAAATATTGAGTACAATTAAGAATGCAACCAGCCAACCCAAGGTATCAGGACTATTTTGGCTAATTACCTTATCAATAATCACCTGAATCATTAACGGGTTAGCCAGTTGAAATAACTGCACAAAAAACGAAGCGACAAAAACTTCAATCAGAACTCGCTTATATTTTTTGAGAGCAGGTAAAAACCAATTTATTCCAAACCTTTCTTGAGGAGTTTCTTTGGTTTTTTTCAGTAATAATACTTCTCCCCCTTCACCCCAAGTATTAATAAAGTCTTCAGGCTTGTAACGGCGTACTCCTAGCTCAGGGACAGCAATGACCAATTCTTCTTCAGTTAGTTCATAAATTACTGCCAAGCTATCCTGCCAAATTACTAAACAAGGCCCTTCTAGACGAGTGATTGCCTGAGCAGGAATATTAATCAATTGGGGGTTTAGTCCCATTAATTCCGAAACTGCACCACACAAAGGCAGAGATAAATTAGGTGTTCTCTCCAGTTGTTCTGTAAGCACACGCTTAATTACCTCTTTACGGAAGGGCATACCAAAATACTTGCTCAACATTTGAAAACAGGCCACCCCCACTTCTAAGGTAGTTTTACCTGCCACAAAAGGATAATTTTTTTTCTCCGAAGCAATTGGTTCTTCCTCACTTTGGAAAGTATAACCTTCTCCCAGCCCTTGAGAGTCATCAAAATCAGTATCGTTTAACTCCAGAGATATAATATCTGTGCTTTCGGAAGATAATTGTCCTGAAGACGATTGCTCAAAGGTGGTAGTCGCTTCTTCCTCAAACCAATATGCCTTGGGAATCGAAATCAGACGGGTTGGTTGAGTACCTTTGACAGTAATAGTTTGACGATCTCTAGTTAACTCAAGTCGGCTACCAATAGAAAATTCATCGATTCCGCCACCACCACTAACTAGCCAAACTAGACTCTGATCCATTAAGGGTTGAGCAATCTCACTATTTAACTGATGCTCGCCAGGGGGTAAATAATATACCTCGGCAACTTCTGTGAGTTTATTAGCTAGTTCTGCTAGTTCCCAATCTCCTTGAGCCTGTTGTTCTAATTGAATTCCCAATAAATCAAAAACTTCAACTTTGGCTGGTTTATACTTATATCCTGCTGCCAACTGCGGATACTGGTCAACTAAAGCCAGAAAATCTTGATTATCTAAAGCCAAACAGACAACTTCCGTACTCGCCATCGCCGTTTCACAGGGCAAGCCTCGTGCCAAATTAACCCAACCAATAATTTGTCCTGGTTTGAGCTTGTCTAGGGTAGTGGGCATTTTAGTACGAGGATCATAACCCAACAATCGCACTTCCCCTTCGGAAATAATTGCTACCTGTCCCTGCATTTTTTCCCGCATGATCATTACCTTTCCCACCCCAAATCGCAGTGGTTTGAGTTTAGGGGCAATTTGAGCGATCGCTTCAAGGGGAAGTTGATTAAATTGCGGAACTAGAGAAAGAAACTGTTCAACAATTTTAGTGGTGTTTGTATTGGTCATAAATCAAGTATGCTTAACTGGTGACTGGACTAGGTAAAAACGATACTTTTTGCTTAGTTGCTTCATTGAGCCATTGATAAAACAATTCGTCGAGCATTCTTTGACGCATGGGAGCATCCAGTTTCGCCGACAAATAATTTTCTAGTCTGACAATGACAATCCATTCACCAACTCGCGTAGGGGGAATTAGTTGACCTGGCTGACAGGTAGCAAGTATTTGAGCAATTTTAGGATGAGGCGCATTAATTTCTACTGGCCCAATCAAACCGCCTGTTTGTGCTTCTGTTCCTTGGGAATACTCCATTGCTAAGGCACTAAAAGTATTTTCATCATCTTTGATCCGAAAATACAATTCTTGAGCCACTTCAGGTTTTTCAACTCGAATTAAGGAATAAACAACACGGTCAAGTTGAGATTTGCGTTTAATAAAATGAGCATCAACTTGATCTCCCCAAGTTGTCTCTTTATACTTTTCCAGTCTCAACCTTTTGGTAGCCAGTTGTTGTAACTGTTCATGGTTCATTCCCTCTCGATCTAACCACTCCTGTACCTGCTCTGGCGAGGTGAGTTGATTCTGTTGACAAAACTGATTGTAGGTTAAAGTATTTTCTTCTTCTGTACATTCAACCCCAGCAATGAGTTGGTCAATGAGAATTTCTTGAGCTAACTTCGGTAGCATCCGATACTGGATTAACAGAGGGACTAGATCCTCTGCTGTATAAACTTGATTATCTACTTCTAAAACTACACTCATATTTTTTGAGTTAAGCACACAGTATACCAATAAACACAAATAATTACAATTGATTTTATTGTTATGATATTCAAATTAAATGTTTTGTAATTAGCTTGGCTTTGTTAGGTTTGGCTTGATTAATAATTTTCTCTCGATTTGGCTATCTTAACTTAACCTACTTTAATTAGAATGACATATTAGCGATCGCTTTTTGTAAGCTTGTAAATTGAATTGTTACAGACAAGTGAGCCGACAAATTATAGCTTTGAGTAAAGAATAGGCTAAATTTTTTTTAATTAATATTTAGAAAATCTTGGTATTTAGTTGTGTTGGCAGAGTAAAACTACAGCATAAGCACAGATTCCTTCCTCTCTCCCCACTGCATCCAGTTTTTCATTGGTAGTCGCTTTAATGCTAATTTGTTCAATTGTCACTCCTAGAGTTTGAGCTAACTTAGAACGCATCGACTTTAAATGTGGCTTTAATTTTGGCTGCTCGGCAACAAGGGTAGAGTCTATATTACCAATCTGCCACCCCTGAGACTCGATCATTGCTGTCACCTTTTGCAGCAAGACTAAACTATCCGCTCCTTGCCATTTAGGATCGCTAGGGGGAAAATAATGTCCAATATCGCCCATCCCCAATGCTCCTAATAAAGCATCCATGATGGCATGAGTTAGAACATCAGCATCACTGTGTCCCAATAATCCTAGAGAATGAGAAATATTCACCCCTCCTAAAATTAAAGGTCGATCTTTTACCAATTGATGAATATCGTAACCATTGCCAATACGAATGTTCATTGTTTGAATGTATTATCCTAGATTAGTTGTGTATTCAGTTTAGTGTTGGAGTGTTAAAAATATGCTGAATCGTCTGCGAGTCTTGTCTCAACAAGCAATTTTAACTGGAATCTTGACAGCCTCTATCTCGACGATATGCGCTTCCCCAGCCTCAAGTCAAATTATTTCTCCCGAAGTTTGGGCTACAGTCGGCTCTGTAGATGATTTGGTTAGCTATGGTGTAGGAGCCAGGTTTACTAGTACAGGTATAGAAATTGGCACAGGAGAAGAGGGAGCGACAGGAGCAGATGTACTCACGTTTATTAGTTTGCCTGTTGTTTCGCCGTATTTAGGACTAGGATATTACTCAGGTGATGAGAACGTGGCTTATTCAGTAGGGGCGCATCTTAGTGCTGGTAGCCGTTTGGTTGTAGGTGCGGGATATCATTCGATTAGAGGGTTTAACGGTCAACTAGGTTTGCAATTTTAGTGAACTAGATTTGAATGGAGTGAAGCAAGTAGTGGGTTTTTCTCACTACTTAAAAATAAATTGTGTGTGACATCTGAAGTTAATTATTGTCAGCAATCATATTAATAATTAATGTGCTTATCTGACAAACAGACAAGTGGCACTTTCTCTAGTAAATTACGTCTAGTTTTTTGATAGCTTGAGGAAAGAAAAAAAATATCACAATTAATTAATTAATTAAATAACTATGCTGTTTGATAAATCACGCTTCAAATGTCTGTTAACTACTTTGACTATTGCTACTTGTAGCATAGGCGGAATTCATACTCTAGCTGTTGCTCAAGGAACACCTGGTTTAGTCCTTTTTGGCAATCAAGATACAGATGTTTTAAATTATTATCTAGATTTTGGAGGGGTTGCAGAGCAGCGCGATCGCTATCGCCTCAGAATTCCTAAAAATAAGTTACCAAACGGTGCAACTCAATTCGTAATTTCTTATCCTGATTATTTTGATGGTAAATTTGATACTGATAGAATTGAAGTTAGACCCAACAAAGATAAAAAACAAGCATTACCCCTAAAATCTGTTTCTTGGGATGAAAAAAATAGATTTGTCAAAATCGACCTAGCTCAGCCTCTAAAAAATCCCAAACAATTAGAATTGGTCTTTTCTAATGTTCGTAATCCTGAAGTGGGTACATATTATTTTTACGCGCAAGTAGTTCCTGCTACTGGCACTCCAGTCCCTCAAAGGATTGGGGCATGGGTAGTGAATATTAATCCTTAATCTGTAGTAAAATTATAGATTGTGGCTTTTTGTCAAGCACAATAGATAACATTTATTGAGGAAATATCAGTGACTCAGCGTACTTTGGGCGGAACCAACCGCAAACAAAAAAGAAAGTCTGGTTTTCGCGCTCGTATGCGTACCAGCAACGGCAAAAGAGTAGTTCAGGCGCGTCGTAAAAAAGGTCGTTATCGTCTGTCAGTTTAATCAGTGTGGGATTGCCACAAGCCCATCGGCTGAGAAATCGACGCGACTACAGGACTGTCTACGAACAGGGATTCCGTCGTTACAGTCCTCATCTAACTCTGATCGCACTTGCTCCTAGTGAGCAATTAAATAATTTGGCAGCACCGAAAACAAAGTTTGGCATCTCTATTAGTAAAAAAGTTAGTAAAAAAGCCGTAATTCGCAATCGCCTAAAAAGACAGATCAAAGGTGTGATTAGAACCAAGCTGCTGTCAATCTCTCCTGGTTGGAAGATCGTAATTGTTGTTAAACCGAAAGCAATTGAATGCAAATATGAACATTTTTTGCGAGAATTAGAAGAGTTATTAAAACAAGCAAAGATAATCAATGGGCATTAAAGAAGAAGTTTATTACGAAGGTGGTCCTCACGTTGGGGATTTAATCTTTAATATATTATTAGCGTTTACCGTAATTTGTATTCCCTTGACTGTAGGAGCGATCGTTCGAGCTTTATGGCTACGCTATCGTATTACTGATCGTAGAATTTCTGTGATTGGTGGTTGGAGGGGTAGACAAAGAACAGATATTATTTATTCTGAAGTTATCAAAATAGTAAAAGTTCCCAGAGGCGTTGGATTATGGGGAGACTTGGTGATCACCCTTAGAGATAAAAGTCGTCTAGAAATGCGTGCAGTTCCTCAATTTCGCGAACTCTACGACTATATCTCGGAAAAAGCAGCAGCAAAAACAGGTAGACCTCTAGAAGCAATTCAAGTTAACTAAATCAACCCCCATTAAAAGTTAAAATTAGTCTGACCTACGGGCGATCGACTAAACTGGACTAAAAATTATAGTTATTCCATCAAGGCTGGACAGATTAAAAAATGGATTTTGGTATCGGCTTTCTTTCAAACAACATCATGCTCCCAATCCTAGATTTTTTCTATGGGATTGTGCCGAGTTATGGTTTTGCGATTATCGCTCTGACAATTGTAATTCGTCTAGCGGTTGTGCCTCTTAGCGCGGGGCAGATTCGCAATATGCGTAAGATGAAGATTGTGCAACCTTTAATGAAGGAGCGACAAGAACAGATTAAGCAGAAGTATAAAAATGACCCAGAAAAACAACGAGAAGAAACTGCAAAAGTAATGCAGGAGTTTGGCAATCCTCTGGCTGGATGTCTTCCTCTCCTGTTACAAATGCCAATTTTGTTTGCTTTGTTTGCTACTTTGAGAGGATCGCCGTTTACCAATACTCCTTATGATCTTAATGTGCAAATTTTGCCGAGAGAGCAGATAGAAAGAATTGCTCCGCAGCCTTTTGCAACTAAGCCTAAGAATATTTATATTGAAGACGGAGTACATGAAAAAATTGCTGCGATTTTACCTGGTGGCACTAAGCTAGCCGTTGGCGAAAATACTCAGGTAGAACTGCAAACTCCTGAAGGTAAATCTCTGCAAACATTACTCAAAGAACATACCAATAGCCATGTTGAGCCTAGTCTAAATGTTACTAAAGGCTCTGAAAGAATTAAGCTTAATCAAGATGGTACTATTACAGCCCTAGAGTCAGGTGAAGCTACGATTCAGGTAACAGTTCCTGGAATTGCTGCGGATACTGGCTTTTTGTTTATTGAAAAACTTGGGCGAGTTGGCGTTACCAACGAAGAAGGTAATATTAACTTTGATATTTTAATCATGGTCTTGTTGTTTGGTGTTGGGATGTATGTGAGTCAACAACTGACTGCTGGACAAAGTGGCGGTGCTGGTGCAGACCAACAACAGGCAGTCAATAAAATTACACCTTTACTGTTTAGTGGAATGTTTTTATTCTTTCCCCTACCTGCTGGGGTACTCATGTATATTGTGGTAGCTAATTTTATCCAAATTGCTCAGACTTGGTTTTTGATGCGAGAACCTTTGCCAGAAGAGTTGCAAAAAATCCTGGAAGAACAAGAAAAAGCAGAAGCTGCTGCTAGTAGAGATTCTCTGCCCTTTGAGCGCAAGCGTTCTAAAAAGAAAGAAAAAACTTCGGGTTAATAATTATCAACGATTGTGGAAAATCAACTTCAGTCAGGTAAAAATTGGTTAGAGCAGCTTTTAAATTGTATGGGGCTGGCTGCTACAGTAACTACAGACGGGTTTGAGACAGTAAAAACTGATTTAAACTCTAATTGGTTAAATATTGACGTTAGTAGTTTAAATCCAGAACAAAAACAACAGTTAATTGGCAAACAGGGGCAAGGTATAGATGCAATTCAATACCTTGCCAATACTATACTCAATATAGGAGCAGATCCAGACTTACAAAGCTCTTTTGTGATTGAATTAGATGGCTACAGAGTTAAACGCAACCGCGAACTAGCTATCTTGACTCAAGAAGCAATAGAAAAGGTAAAAACAACGGGACAAGAAGTAGAAATACCAGGGTTGTCTTCAGCAGAAAGGAAACAAATACATTCCTTACTTCAAGATATTGAAGATTTAGCTAGCGAAAGCCGGGGTCAAGAACCAGATCGAAGATTAATCCTGCGATTCTCCAAAGCAGACACTACGCAATGATGCTAGACGCGATCGCCTATGCCTACGGCAGCTACGCAACGGCGCAGCGAAGTTGTTCGCGAAAGCGATTACCGCTGCGCGATGAGGCGAAGCCGACCCTACGCGATCGCAACTGCCTTAACTGTGATCTTTAGCACGTCTTTAACAAACTTAGATAAGAAATGGAAGCGATATATATCCCCCATTTGCTCAAAGCCCCAAAACGCCAAGCAGAAATTATAGTTGATGATTTGATTGCTGGCTTAAATACCCTAACCCCCCTAAAAGGTACAATAACCGTGCGCCACGGAGGCAATTTTTTAGAAGTAAAAGCCCAAGCAGAAACAATTATTACCTTAGTTTGCGATCGCTGTTTACAACATTACAATCATCGTCTGGGGATTAATACTTCAGAATTAATTTGGTTGGAATCGGAATTAGACAATACATCAGATTTGCCAACAGAAAGAGAAGTTGCTCTCGAAGACTTATCCGAAACTCTTGCCCCTAATGGTCATTTTGAACCAGAAAGCTGGCTTTTTGAACAATTGTCCTTAGCTCTACCCCTAAGACAAGTATGCGGTAAAAACTGCCCAGGAGCAGCTAAAACATCCTCTGAAGGACAAAATCAGTTAGATAGTCGTTGGTCTTCTTTAGCAGCCTTAAAAGAGAAATTAAATAGCAGTCAGGATTGATTATTGAAGTCAAAAGTTTTTACCTACTATCTAATTACTTCATCCCTCATAATTCATCCTTCATCATTTTTCATAGCTGATGACTGATGACTGTTCACTGATTACTGAAGCTCCCCTCGCATTACCGTTACCGCTTGTCCTTGAAGAAAAACGCGATCGCCTCCATCGTAATCGACTTTAACCACACCACCGCGACTAGAAGCTTGATAAGCTAGGAAATGATTTTTTTGCAAGCGATCGCGCCAATAAGGAGCAAGACAACAATGGGCTGCCCCTGTAACTGGATCTTCTTCTATACCCAACCCAGGGGCGAAAAAACGCGATACAAAGTCATATTCAGAATTCGCTGCTGCCAAACTAGTAACAATGACATTCGATATTGGTAATTGTTTAAGCAGAGTAAAATTAGGTTTCATTTGTTGTACCGCCTCAGCAGAATTAATTTCTACTAAATAACCCAAAGAATTATAAGCAAATGTTTTGATCCCTACTCCCAGAGCGTCTTGTAATTTAGTAATGGGAGGTATCTCCTGAGAGCGATTAACTGGAAAATTCAACTCAATCCAATTATCCTGATATCTAGCAGTCAGTAAGCCACTTTTCGTTTGAAAATTAATTGTTTGACCTGTAGAAGCATAACCCTCTGTCCACAAGACGTGCGCGCTTGCTAAGGTAGCGTGACCACACAAAGGAACTTCAGTTGTAGGAGTAAACCAACGTAAATTATAATCTTGCTCTTGCTTAACTAAAAATGCTGTTTCCGATAAATTCATTTCTTGGGCTACTGACTGCATCCATCGTTCATTTTGAGATGTTTGTAGAATGCACACAGCAGCAGGATTACCTTGAAAAATTTGATTAGTAAAGGCATCAACTTGAATTATGGTTTGTTTCATTGCTATTTTGGTGAAATCACTGCGTCTCCTGATTCGGCGTTTTCCGAATCCCAACGCACTAAATATCAATATGGATTAAGTTTGCACAAAAATATACAAAAAAGCCGAGGAATTTTTGTTTTGATTAAGAGAAAGATAGTGCAGCTTTGCGCTACTAATGCCCAAAGTCCATACAATAGTAAATAACGAATACAGACTAAATAAATCATATGAAGTCTCATAATACATCTTGCTTAATGTCCTTTTGGGGACTCAGTGTTGCTACTAGCCCTTTTATTCTCAGTATTTTGACTTTATATTTACTGACAGAATTGATGACCGAATTGGGCAAAGCGAGCGAAGAAATATTTCGTTCGGAACGTCTGCCGATTTTGAATTTTCCTAACTTTGACGGCAATTAAGAACAATTAAGACAATTTTTTTACCTAGCTAATTGTAGCTATTTTGGTTCAGAAACTCCTGTAATAATCTAAATCCATTTACTAAATTACGACATTTACTACATACGCCAAGCAGAGGTTTTTATGAGTTCGGTTGTTCAATCTTCGATAGCGCAACAAGAGGAAGTTAGTGTGGTTGCTACTTCTCATCTACTATTACGCCATCGACAAAAATTAATAGAAGATTTATGGAAGTCTGTGCTGCGCTCTGAATGTGGTCAAGAAATGCTAGATCTCTTGCAACAAATGCGTTCTCTTTCTTCTGCGGAAGGGCAAGTAACAGATGCATTCCCTCAGTCTTCAGTACCACAGTTAATCGAGAAGTTAACCCTCAATGATGCAATTCAGGCTGCTCGTGCTTTTGCACTTTATTTTCAATTAACTAATATAATTGAACAACATTATGAATCTCGAGAACAAAAACTGTCTCGGCGTGTTACTCATACTTTTACTGCTCAAAAAAACTCTCATGGTAATGGTTCTCAAACTAGCTCTAAAGTAGTTCCCATAAATACTCACGAGCCTCAAATCGAACATCTGGGAGAGCATTGGGTAGAACCCAGTATATCTAGCAGCAACAAAGCAGGTCTATTTCATTGGCTATTTCCCTATCTCAAAGAGATTAATATGCCACCTCTAATGCTGCAAAGATTATTAGATCAATTAGATATTAGACTGGTGTTTACAGCCCACCCCACAGAAATTGTCCGTCACACCATTCGTAAAAAGCAGCGACGCATCTCGCAAATTCTAGAACAATTGGACCTTGCCGAAGAAGCAATACACGAAATGGGGTTAGCCAATTCTTGGGAAGCTAATGAAGCTACTATGCAACTAACAGAGGAAATTCGTCTTTGGTGGCGTACTGACGAACTGCACCAGTTTAAACCCAAAGTTTTAGATGAAGTTGATTACGCTTTACACTATTTCCAAGAAGTTTTATTTGATGTAATTCCGCAATTAGCTTATCGTCTCAAACAGTCATTAACTGCTTCTTTTCCTAATTTAGTCGCTCCTACTCACAATTTTTGTTATTTTGGTTCTTGGGTGGGTGCAGACCGTGATGGTAATCCTTTTGTAACTCCGCAGGTAACTTGGGAAACCGCCTGTTACCAGAGAAGTATTGTAATTGAAAAGTATCTTAAGTCGATTGAGCAACTACGAGAGCTATTAAGTCTTTCCCTGCACTGGAGTGATGTAAGACAAGAACTGTTAGACTCTCTAGAACAAGACCAGCAAAAGATGCCAGAAATTTATGAAAAATTGGCAATTCGTTATCGTCAAGAACCTTATCGTCTCAAGTTAGCTTATATTGCCCAAAGGTTACAAAATACTTTAGAACGAAATCAGACCTTGGCTTCAGTTGCAGGCAGACAAGCAATTTCAGAAATTCAAATTAACAATGTTTATGCTTCAGGAGAAGAATTTGTTGCCGAATTAAAACTGATGCAAAGTAGTTTGGCTGCTACTAGCTTGCAATGTCGCGAATTAGATAATTTAATTTGCCAAGCGGAAATATACGGCTTTACTTTGGCGGAACTAGATTTCCGCCAAGACTCTTCCCGTCATGCTGAGGCGATCGCCGAAATTACTGCTTATCTACAAGTTCTTCCTAGACCTTATAACGAACTTTCAGAAACCGAGAAAACCGCTTGGCTAATTCAAGAATTAAAAACTCGCCGACCTCTGATCCCAGCCGAAATGCCTTTTTCAGAAGAAACTTGTGAAACTATTGAAACCTTCAGGATGTTGCGTTTACTGCAACAGGAATTTGGACGTGGTATTTGTCAAACTTACATCATTAGTATGACTAACTTTGTCAGTGATGTTTTGGAAGTATTGTTACTTTCACAAGAAGCTGGACTATATGACCCTGCCACCTGCCATACTAGCGTCAGAATCGTTCCCCTGTTTGAAACTGTAGAAGACCTAAAACGCGCTCCCATGGTGATGCAAGAGCTATTTGAACTACCACTCTATCGAGCAGCTTTAGCAGGCGGATATCAACATGTAGCCACTGTTAAAGAACAAAATATCTCCACAGAAAATAGTACTATTCCTCTAAAACCTGCTAATCTTCAGGAGGTAATGTTAGGGTACTCCGATAGTAATAAAGATTCAGGCTTCTTGAGCAGTAATTGGGAGATTCATAAAGCTCAACGAGCATTACAAAAGGTTGCCTCGGAATTTGGCATATCTCTGCGGATTTTTCATGGTCGCGGTGGTTCTGTTGGTCGCGGTGGTGGACCTGCATATTCGGCGATTTTGGCTCAACCAACGGATACTATTAAAGGCAGAATTAAAATTACTGAACAAGGGGAAGTATTAGCATCAAAATATTCCCTACCAGAATTAGCCCTATACCATTTAGAAACTATGACTACAGCAGTAATTCAGTCAAGTTTATTGGGCAGTGGGTTTGATCGGGTAGAACCTTGGCATCAAATTATGGAAGAATTATCGGCGCGATCGCGCTCTGTATATCGCGCTTTAATTTATGAACAACCAGATTTTGTCGATTTCTTCCATTCTGTAACTCCCATAGATGTCATCAGTCAACTACAAATAGGCTCTCGTCCCTCTAAGCGTCCTGGAAAAGGCAATGCTAATAAGAAAAAAGACATGAGCAGTCTGCGAGCAATTCCTTGGGTCTTTAGTTGGACACAAAGTCGCTTTTTATTACCTGCTTGGTATGGTGTTGGTTCGGCTTTACAAGGGTTTCTCGAACAAGAACCACAAAAAAATCTTGATCTTCTGCAATACTTTTATGTTAAGTGGCCTTTCTTCCGAGTCGTAATTTCTAAAGTCGAAATGACTCTGGCAAAAGTAGATCTACAAATAGCCGAACACTATGTTAAGGAATTATCTCAACCCGAAGATTTAGAACGTTTTCAAAAGTTATTTGCCCAAATTGCTCAAGAATACTATTTAACTAAAGATTTAATTCTTAAAATTAACGGTCAAAAGAAACTACTAGACGGTAATCTTGAGCTACAAAGATCAGTACAATTGCGTAGTGGTACGATTATCCCTTTGGGCTTTTTACAGGTAGCTCTAATTAAACGTCTACGTCAATATGATAAATCCCAAGTATTACATTTCCGCTTTAGTAAAGAAGAATTATTGCGTGGCGCAATGTTGACGATTAACGGTATAGCTGCGGGAATGCGGAATACGGGCTAAATTTAATATCTGCCTATAGACTAGACTTCTTTCCTGAGATTATTAAAGTAATCGATGATATTTTGTGCGAATAAATGGAGATTCTAATTGTCGAAGATGAACGAGAAATTGCTGAAATTATTCAAGAATGTCTAGAAGCAGAAGGGTTTTCTTGTCGCGTCTGTCATGATGGTCACTCCGCTCTGCGACTTTTTGCTGAACAACAACCCGATTTAATTATCCTGGATATCAGACTACCTGGAATAGACGGCTTGGAAGTATGCGCTCAAATTCGCCAACAACAAGTAACTCGGGATCCTTATATTTTAATGTTAACTTCCAGAGGCGAAGAAATCGATCGCATTATTGGTTTATCAACAGGAGCAGATGATTACTATATCAAGCCTTTTAGTCCCAGAGAGTTAGTTGCCAGAACTAGAGCCTTATTACGCCGTCGTCTACGAGATGGAGGCGATCGCACTGAGTTATTGCGAACTAAATCTTTTTCTATTAATCTCGAACAACATCTTGCCCATCGTCATCTTCAGGCGGAATCATCAGAAAGTTTGGATTTATCAACTTCTGAATTTAAGTTGTTAACTTTATTTGTCAAACATCCAGGCAGAGTGTGGGAAAGGGGACAACTGATAGAAAAAATGTGGGGAGATGATTTTTTTGGAGAAGAAAGAGTGATTGATACCCATATAGCTAGATTAAGGAAAAAAATTGAACCTCACCCCAGTAAACCACAATTCATTAAAACCGTAGTCGGAGTAGGCTATAAATTTGAAGATTTATAGAAAGGCAAAGGAGGGAGAATGAGTAATGAGTAATGAGTAATGAGTAACACCTAGTGTCTAGTGCAAGCGTGCCTAATCAGTAATCAGCAATCAGTAATCAGTAATCATTTAATGACCACGCTCAATTTGCAAGCCCGACTTTTCTTTTCTCATATTTTAGTAATGATTGTTGGTGTGACTGCCTCCTCGGTGGTGGGCAATTTTTTTTCACTTCGTTTTTTTCAAATTCATTTGAGAAATTTAGAAGATCAAGGCTTGACTATCGGTGCTGCTAATTCACAACTTTTGGAGGTATTTGAAACAGCTTGGACTAGAGGTAACTTATGGTCTTTTTTAATTGGTACTCTAGCAGCTACAATTCTCAGCTATTGGGTTGCCAAGCGCATTGTTCAGCCATTAAATCAATTAGAAAAAATTGTCTATCAGTTTGCGAATGGTAAATTAAATGAGCGAATGCCCAATTTAGCAATTCCTGAATTAAATCGCTTGGCAATGAGCTTTAATCGTATGGTAGCCAGTTTAGAACAAGCAGAAGCCAAAAGACGAGAAATTATTGATGATCTGACTCATGAATTGCGAACTCCTCTAACTATTATTCGTGGTCGTTTAGAAGAAATTGCCGATGGTATTATCGTGCCTAACTTGACAATTTACTCGCAACTAGTTAAAGAGACGAAACGATTACAACGTTTAATTAATGATTTACAAGAGCTTTCTCAGGCAGAAGCAGGTAATCTAACTCTTAAGCTTCAGCCAGTTAACTTACGCTACCTTCTTAAGCCATTGGTAGAAAGGTTCACTGAACAATTGCTCGATAGCGATCGCGTTTTGATTTTAGACTGTCCGACTAATTTACCTTACCTCACCCTTGATAGCGATCGCACTGAACAAATTTTAGTTAATTTACTAAGTAATGCGATTCGTCACACCCCCCAAGGTTCAATAACTCTCAAAGCTTGGTGTGAGCCAGATAAAGTTTGGATATCCCTAACAGATACTGGTTCTGGTATACCACCTGAAGAACTACCTCATATATTTAAACGTTTCTGGCGATCAAAAAAATCTCGTACACAAAAATATAGTGGTACTGGAATTGGTTTAGCGATCTGCCGTCGTCTTGTAGAGTTACATGGTGGTGAAATTTTCGTTACCAGTCAGCTAGGGATAGGCAGTACATTTAAGTTTTATTTTCCCCTCAATCAGGCTCGACGATTTGAAGATAATTTTTAGTGATGATCGTGAATTAAAGCTCGTTGGACGCTGATGTTATTTTATCGTTGCAATCTTTGATATCAATCCTCGATTTCTTGCAATAGTTATGTTAAAACAGTAATACAAAAAATGTTCCTATTCTTTAACTTTGCTATTTAAATGTTTAATATGCTTTATCAGGTATGATTATCTCATGATGAGCATTTGTCACAATTGTCATCTGAATACCATAACGAGGTAACAAACGTTTGATAGATTTGAGACGATTATAAATATTTGACCTTGTTGATTACATATTCACACACTCATATACATACATATACGTACACCTAAACTCTAATAATTAAAAATATGACAAACGTATCTCAGTTAAATACGAATATTGAAAGCGATATTGTAAATTTAAAATCTTTTAATTCAGCTATAGAAAGACTGCG